>JAKFCR010000275.1:0-5472 GCA_036676545.1 Aeromicrobium sp.
CCCCTACATCAAGGGTCCGGACACCGAACCGCTCGACACCAAGATCCGCCACCTCGAGAAGTACGCGGAGAACATCATCCAGAAGCTCTAGTCGCTGACGAGGTCGATCGCGAGCATGTTGTCGGTGTCGTAGTTGATCGACGTGATGACGCGCTGGGCGGAGCCGGCGAAGCGGGTCCGGAACTCAGCGCGCGCCGTGTCGAGGTCGCCCACCACGGCGAACATCGAGAGCACCTCGTCAGGGATGAGATCCCCGAGCTCGGTCCAACGGCCGCTCTTGGTGTACGCGTGCGCATCCTTGTGCAAGTCTTCCCAGCCGTGGTGCTCGAGCACCGGTACGTACGCAGGGGTCGACGCGTAGAAGCCGATCTGGCGCTTGGTGCCCGCGATGGCCGCCGCCACGTCCTCCTCGTTGCGACCTGTCGCGACCATGCAGAGGACGGAGGTCGTGAAAGGCTCGTCGGCGTGTGCACCGGCGGCTCGGCCCGCCGCCACTGTCGGGACGATGACCTCGTCGAGATAGCTGCGGGACAGCAGCGGATGACAGATCAACCCATCGGCGACAGCACCGGTCGCGGCGAGCATCCGCGGTCCAACTGCGGCGAGCCAGATCGGCGGCGGACCGCCTTCGATCGGCCCTGGGTTGAACAGCGGCGGCAGGAGCGTGTGGTCGTAGAAGTCACCCTGGAAGTCGAGCTTCTCGCCGTTCTGGAAGCTGTTGAAGATGGCCCGCAGTGCCTCGACGTACTCCGACATCCGCGGTGCCGGGCTGGACCAGGGCATGTCGAAGCGACGAGTGATGTGCGGCTTGATCTGGGTGCCAAGACCGAGAACCAGTCGCCCTCCACTGAGCCGGTGCACGTCCCATGCCGAGTAGGCAGTCGACATCGGCGTACGGGCGAACGCGATCGCGACCGAGCTGCCGATCTGGATCTTGCTCGAGGCCTGGCCGGCCAGCGCCATGGCGATGTACGGGTCGTGGGCAGCCTCGGCGACGAAGAGTCCGCCGACTCCGCGGGCTTCTGCTTCGGCCGCGACGCCGGCAATCTCTGCTGCGTCGCCATGGAATGCAATGTCGAGGATCGGATGAGTCACGGCCAGAGCATACGGCGGAACGGGCGAGCCATCATCTGGCTCGCCCGTTCCTTGACCAGACTTGTCAGGTGAGCTTCGTGGGAACGACGCGGTCCTGGATCCCACCCACTCCGAGTCGCCCGTCGTCACCCACACCCCAGCAGTACAGCGATCCGGATGAATGGCGAGCGCATGTGTGGGACCCGCCCGCGCCGACAGCCTTCCAGCTGGTGGAGGAGCCCACCTTGGTCGGCGACGGACGGCTGGTCTCGTCGCCGACGCCGAGCCGTCCGTCGACTCCGCTGCCCCAGCAGTACACAGAACCACTGCTGTGGCGGGCACACGTGTGACTGCCGCCAGCGCTCACTGTGAGCCAGCTGGTCGAGCTCCCGACCTTCTGCGGCGTGTTCTTTGAGGCGAACCCACCTCCGCCCGTGCCGAGCTGTCCGAAGAAGTTGTAGCCCCAGCAGTACAACGACCCACTGGTGTGACGTGCGCACGTGTGCTCTGCGCCGGCGCTCACGCTGCTCCAGCTGGTGGAGGTGCCCACCTTCGTCGGGACGTTGCGTTCGCCGTCGTCACCGATGCCGAGCGCGCCCTGGCCGTTCGCGCCCCAGCAGTACAGGGAACCGGACGAATGGCGCGCGCAGGTGAACGCTCCTCCGGCGCTTACACTCGTCCAGCTCGTCGAGGAGCCGACCTTCTTAGGAGTAGCCACCCAGTCGCCATCGGTGCCCAGGCCGAGCTGACCAAACCCGTTCTCGCCCCAGCAGTACAGGGAACCGGACGAATGGCGCGCACACGTATGGCTGCTACCGGTCTCGACGCTCACCCAGCTCGTGGACGAGCCAACCTTCTGCGGGGTGTCCCTGTCAGAGTTGTGACCCAGACCGAGCTGTCCGGTGAAGTTGTTGCCCCAGCAGTACAGCGAGCCAGACATGTGTCGGGCGCAGGTGAACGCTGATCCGGCACTCACACTCGACCAGCTCGTCGAGGTGCCGACCTTCGTGGGTGTGCCGCGGTCGTTGAGATCGTCGACACCTAGCTGACCATCGCCGTTGTTGCCCCAGCAGTAGAGAGCGTGGTTCGTCGCGATCGCACAGGTGTGGTCGGTGCCGGTGCTCACCGACAACCAATTCGGGAGGGCCGCGTTCGCAGAGCCCATGGAAGCAAACATCGTCCCGCCGGTCAGGAGGAGTGCCGCCAACAAACGCCAGATCGTCTTCATGTGAATCCTTCGGTCACGGCGAGCAGATCTCGCCTGCTGTGCACACGTCCGGCGAACCGAAATCAAGGAAGCCACGGCCCCGACCGTTGTCGACGGATTGTTCCCGACCTGTGACGGGCATGCAAGGGCCCGGGAAAGCCGCGCCCGGATATCGTCGTGACGTGGACATCCAGATCGTGACGCTCGTCGTGTCACCGCGCCACGCGTACGAGGGCCGTCCCAGCGATGGGGTCGCACCATTCGACGGGGTCGAAGTCGCCGACTCCGTACGAGTGCGAGCCCACAAGGGACTCGTCGGAGATCGCTACTTCGGCACCAAGTTCACCTACGCCTCTGTGACTCTGATCGCTGAGGAATCGGTGCACTGGCTCGAAGGCGAGCTGCAGGCGGGACCGTTCGATCCGTCGCTGGCTCGCCGCAACATCGTGACGCGTGGGCTCGATGTCGACGCCCTCGCTCGTACGTCATTCACCCTCGACGCTGGCCACGGCCCGATCCGGTTCCGCTCGCTGACACCGGCCAACCCCTGTGCGTGGATGAACGAGGTCTTCGCTCCGGGTGCGCACCAGGCGCTGCGCGGCCGCGGCGGAATCCGCTGCGAGCCGCTCGACGATGGCGAGCTGTCGGTCGGCCCCGCGACGATCAGCCATATCGCGCCGCTGCCGCCGGAAGAGCTGACCCGACGGGTCAAAGCCGCGACGACCTAGAGGTCGGCGCTGACTTTCCAGAGGTCGACGCCATCGACGACACCGGCGTACGTGTCGATCTCCGCAAGCTCCTCGGCGGTGAAATCGGTGTTGGCCGCGGCCGCGAGGTTCTCGTCGAGCTGCTTGGTAGACGAGGCCCCAATGAGCGCCGACGTCACACCGCCGGGACGAAGAATCCACGCGAGTGCCATCTGCGCGAGGGACTGATCCCGCTTCTTGGCTATGGCCGCGAGGCCGCGGAGACGCTCCAAGTTGTCCTCGGTCAGCACTCCCTCGTCCAGGCTGCCACGGTTGACGGCGTGTTCGATTGGGTCGTCGCCGAGGTAGCGGTCAGTCAGCAATCCCTGAGCCAGCGGCGAGAACCCGATCGACCCCAGTCCGTGCTCGTCGAGGACCGACAGCAGACCGCCCTCGACCCAGCGGTTGACCAGCGAGTAGGACGGCTGGTGGATCACCAGCGGCGTGCCCAGATCACGGGCGACGGCAATCGCCTCAGCCGTGCGTTTAGGTGAGTACGACGAGATGCCGGCGTACAGCGCCTTGCCCTGTCCGACGGCGGTGTCGAGCGCCATGATCGTCTCCTCGACCGGCGTGCCCGGGTCGGCGCGGTGCGAGTAGAAGATATCGACGTAGTCGACGCTCATCCGCTCGAGCGATGCATCGAGGCTCGACAGGAGGTACTTGCGCGAGCCGAGCTTCCCGTATGGGCCGGGCCACATGTCCCAGCCGGCCTTGCTCGAGAGGATCAGCTCATCGCGGTATGGCTTGAAGTCCGTCCGCATCATGCGGCCGAAGTTCTCCTCGGCCGAGCCATACGGCGGCCCGTAGTTGTTGGCCAGATCGAAGTGCGTGATGCCCTTGTCGAAGGCGTGACGCAGAACCTCGCGCTGGGTCGCGAACGGGCGGTCGTCGCCGAAGTTCCACCAGAGACCGAGCGAGATCGGGGGCAGCAGCAGGCCCGTCGTACCGACCCGGCGGTAGTCGAGATGCTGATAGCGATCCTCGGCAGCAACGTACGGGCGGTGGGTCTCGGGGACTGCGTCGGCGTAGTAGCGCTCTTCGGTCATACGGCCACGCTAGCGCGATCCAAAAGGTCCGCGACCGGCCGTAGGGTGACGTCATGCCTCATCTGTCTGACCGGTGCTGCTCCGTGATCGAGCTCCGTCAATACACCATGGTCCCCGGCCGACGCGACGAGCTGATCGAGGTGTTCGAGCGCGAGTTCGTCGAGACGCAGGAGGCCGTCGGCAGCCATGTGGTCGGCATTTTCACCGACCTCGATGATCCCGATCGCTTCGTCTGGTTGCGCGGCTTCGCCTCCAACGACGAACGCAGCACTGCTCTCCGGGCGTTTTACACCGGGCCGGCCTGGCGAGCCCATGGTGCGCAAGCCGCCGCCACCATGACCGACTCCGATGACGTCCTCCTGCTGCAACCCGGTCGCGGACTACCTGAGGCGCTGGCCGGCGAGGCGCGCACCTTCGGGGTGACGGTCTACGCGCTGGAGCCAAGCACCGACGATGCGGCCACCATCGCGGCCGCGCCCACCGATGCGCTCGCGGTGTTCCGCACGCATCCGGGCCCCAACGGGTTCCCGTCACTGCCGATCCGCGTGGGCGAGCACGTCGTCGTCGTGATCACCGAGGGCGAACCAGCGGCAGACGAGCTGCCGGGAAGCACGATCATCCAGACTCTGCGACTCGCCCCAACGAGCAACTCCGCCCTGCGTTAGCGCAGACGCGCCACTGCGAGCAACACTGACGGACTGCCTTCCCACTGGCCCGTCAGGCGGTGGTCGCCTATCGTCTTGGCGCCACCCTCGAGATCATGGATCAGCACCAGGTTGGGACCTGACGTCTCCATCAGCGTGCCGTCGTCGGTCGCTTCTGAGTCCAGCAGCTCGATCGTCTCGATCTCTGCACCCGGCACGCCACTGCCCTTCACCGTCACGACCGGATCAACCGACACGGTCTCCGTGCCGGTGTCGCGAACCAGAGGCGCCTGTGTTCCGCCCGCGAGGATCGTCGTACCGAGAGCCGCGGCAAAGACCGGATCGCTCGTGGCGTCGTACGCCCATCGGGGGCCCAGCACGCTGTGGTCCATCGTGCCGATCAGTCGCCCGCCGTCGAGCGGAGCAGCCCGGTAGGTCATCGCCGCTTGGTAGGTACGGCCGTCCGCGGTCAGGATGATCGACTCCATGCCGACTTCACCGTCAGGGTCGTCGAACCGGAAGGAACCCAGCGGCTTGATCTCGCCGCCGTGGAACCACGGTTGATTCGGCAGCCAGTCGGCGAGCAGCTCGCGCTTCGACGGGACCAGTTCGGCAGTGCCATGCAAAAGAGCCATGGCAAGAACCTATCTAAGGCGGGTGATCTCCACGCCGACGAAGAGCTCAGACCCGCCGGACGTCGAGTAGATGCCGCGCAAAGGCGGGCTGTCGGCGTAGTCGCGACCCTTCGCGAC
>JAKFCR010000276.1:0-5471 GCA_036676545.1 Aeromicrobium sp.
AGCAGATGGCGAAGCTCAAGAAGCTCCTCAAGGATGCCGACGAGCTCGTACTCGCGACCGATGAGGACCGCGAGGGCGAGGCCATCGCGTGGCACCTGCTCGATGAGCTAAAGCCGACCGTTCCGGTCAAGCGCATCGTCTTCAACGAGATCACCCGCGACGCCATCCAGTACGCCATCGCCAACCCACGCGATGTCGACATGGACCTGGTCGACGCCCAGGAGACCCGCCGTATCCTCGACCGCCTCTACGGCTACGAGGTCAGCCCGGTCCTGTGGAAGAAGGTCATGAGCGGCTTGTCCGCCGGCCGCGTGCAGTCCGTTGCCACTCGCCTCGTGGTCGAGCGCGAACGCGAGCGCATGGCATTCAGGGTCGCGTCCTACTGGGACCTCGAGGCAACGTTCGACGCCGGCGAGGGCTTCGATCCGCGCCAGTTCCCCGCCAAGCTCAGCAGTGTCGACGGACTGCGCGTCGCATCCGGCACGCACTTCGACAACTCCGGCACCCTGACGTCCGACAAGGTCGTCCACCTTGACGAGGCCAAAGCGGGTGCGCTGGCCGAGGGTCTGCGCGAGCAGCCGTTCACGATCCGCTCGGTCGAGTCCAAGCCCTACACGCGCCGTCCCTACGCACCGTTCCGTACGACGACGATGCAGCAGGAAGCGTCACGCAAGTTCGGCTTCGGCGCTGCTCGTACGATGCAGGTCGCCCAGCGCCTGTACGAGGGCGGACACATCACCTATATGCGTACCGACTCGACGACGCTGTCGCAGACCGCACTCACGGCGGCCCGCGCCCAGGTCACCGAGCTCTACGGCGCCGCTTACCTTCCCGACGAGCCGCGCGTCTACGCGAGCAAGGTCAAGAACGCGCAGGAGGCACACGAGGCCATCCGGCCCGCGGGTGAGCGCTTCAAAACTCCCGATCAGACCGGTCTGCGCGGCGACGAGCTCCGTCTCTATGAGCTCATCTGGAAGCGCACCATTGCCTCGCAGATGATGGACGCCAAGGGCAACTCGGTGTCGATCCGCATCGGCGCCACCGCGACGACCGGGGAGGACGCTGTCTTCTCCGCGTCCGGCCGCACCATCACGTTCTACGGGTTCCTCAAGGCGTACGTCGAGTCGAGTGACGACACCGAGGCCGAGGGCGACGACCAGCAGACCAAGCTGCCCAACGTCACGGAGGGCCAGACCGTCACGGCTGCTGAGCTCGGCAAGGCCGGCCACGAGACCAAGCCTCCCGCACGATTCACCGAAGCCAGCCTGATCAGCGAGCTCGAGACCCGCGAGATCGGCCGACCCTCGACATACGCGTCGATCGTCGGCACGATCCAGAACCGCGGCTACGTCTACAAGAAGGGCACGGCCCTGGTGCCTGCCTGGATCGCGTTCTCGGTCATCCGCCTGATGGAGCAGCACTTCGGCCGGCTCATCCAGTACGACTTCACCGCCGAGCTCGAGAGCGTCCTCGACGACGTCGCGGGTGGCCGCGAGGATCGCGTCGCCGTCCTCACCAGCTTCTGGATTGGCGAGGGCGAGGGCAACACCGGCCTCAAGCGCCTCGTCGAGAACCTCCCCGACATCGATGCCCGTGGGCTCGCGACCTTCCCGCTCGGCGAGGAGATCGACCTTCGCGTCGGCCGCTACGGACCGTACGTCGAGGGCCCGCCGTTCACCGAGGACGACGAGGGCAAGCGCGTACCCACCCGTGCCAACGTTCCCGAGGACCTTCCGCCGGACGAGCTGACGCTCGAGAAGGCCAAGGAGCTGCTGGCAACGCCGGCCGGTCTTGAGAAGGAGCTCGGCAACCACCCCGACACGGGTCTCGCGATCGTTGCCAAGAACGGGCGCTTCGGCGCTTACGTCACCGAGTCTCTGCCCGAGGACGCCAAGAAGGCCGACAAGCCGCGTACTGCCAGCTTGTTCGCCTCGATGACGCTCGACACGATCACCCTCGACGAGGCCGTACAGCTCCTCAGGCTCCCGCGCGTCGTCTACGTCGAGGAGGACGGCACCGAGGTCACGGCGCAGAACGGTCGCTACGGTCCCTACCTCAAGAAGGGCACCGACTCGCGGTCGCTCGAGCGCGAGGACCAGCTCCTCACGATCACCGAGGAAGAGGTGCGCGCAATCTACGCGCAGCCCAAGACGTACGGCCGCCGCGCCGCCGCCGCACCGCTCAAGGAGCTGGGCACCGATCCGGTCAGTGAGCGACCGGTCGTGGCCAAGGATGGCCGCTTCGGCATGTACGTGACGGACGGCGAATACAACGCGACCTTGCGCAAGGACGACTCGCTCGAGGACCTGACGCCCGAGCGTGCGTACGAGCTGCTTGCCGAGCGTCGCGCGAAGGGCCCGGCCAAGAAGGCAGCCAAGCGTCCAGCCAAGAAGGCCGCGAAGAAGACCGCCAAGAAGACGACAGCCAAGAAATCTGCCGCCAAGAAGGCCTGACCAACATGTCTGACCAGATCAAGCTGAGTTCCGTCGCCATCAACTGCCCGGATGCCTCGGCGCTGGCCGCGTTCTACGCAGACATCACCGGCGGTCAGGTCACGTTCAGCATCCCCGCGTGGGCAACCGTCGCCGGTCCCAACGGGCGCATCGATTTCCAGACGGTGACTGGCTACGTTGCTCCCAGCTGGCCAACCGGCGCTGCACCGATACAGATGCATCTGGACTTCTTTGTCGACGACCTGGTCGCCGCCGAAGCAAGGGTGCTGCTGGCGGGTGCGACGAAGTACGACGTCCAGCCGAACGCTGATCACTGTCTGGTCTTCGCCGATCCTGCCGGCCACCCGTTCTGTCTGTCGACCTGGGACGACGTGACGGAATGAGCCGATCATTCGTGAGACCGCTGACGCCCCGCGATCCGCACGAGGAGCATCGGACCGCTTCCCCGCTCGAGCTGTTCACCGACCTTTGCTACGTCGTCGCGATCGCTCAGGCCGCGCTGACCCTGGAGCACGAGATCGCGGCGGGTCATCCGACACACGGACTCGTCTGGTTCTCGGTCTCGTTCTTCGCGATCTTCTGGGCCTGGCTCAACTTCGTCTGGTTCAACTCGGCGTACGACTCCGACGACACGATCAGCCGCTTGCTGACCCTGCTGCAGATCTTCGGCTCACTCGTCCTCGCTGCCGGTGTGCCGAAAATCTTCGAGGAGGACTTCACGCTCGGGATCATCGGCTACGTCATCATGCGGGTCGGCTTGGTCCTGATGTGGTTGCGCGCCTCGGCGGGCCACCCGGAGCGTCGACGTACGGCCTTGCGATATGCGTATGGGTTGATTGCGGTTCAGGCCGGCTGGGTTGCCGCGCTCCTGGTCACTGACGGACACCTCCCGTTGTGGCTGTTCATCGTCGGCATTGCGCTCGACTTCGGGGTGCCGTTCTATGCCGAGCTCGCCGGTACGACGCCGTGGCATCCGCATCACATTGCCGAGCGCTACGGCTTGTTCTTCATCATCGTGCTGGGCGAGATGATCCTGTCCGTAACGCTCGCGCTGCGGGTCGCCTTCGATGAGAAGGACCCGCCGATGGAGCTGTGGTTCGTCGTCGCTGGCGGCGTGCTGGTGACATTCTGCGCGTGGTGGCTCTACTTCTCGCGCGACAACTCCAGTGTCCTGACGGGCAACGACGTCGGGTACGTGTGGGGCTTCGGCCACTACGTGATCTTCGCGTCGGCCGCCGCGATCGGTGCGGGTCTCGCCGCGCGCATCGCGTACTACGGAGATCACGCCGAGGTCAGCGACCTGGTCAGCAGCGCGTTCGTCACGGGCCCGGTCGCGGCTTTCCTCGTCGTGCTGTGGGCTGTGTGCTTGCGCCTGCACGACTCGTCGGTGGAAATGGCGGCCCTGTTCGGCGCCGCAGTGATCGCCCTCGTCGCGGTGACGTTCGTGCCATATTCCGAGCTGTGGGCCGGCGTGATCTTCGTGATCCTGCTGGTCGCCGTACTGCGCAGAACGCCTGTCACAGCCTCCGCCTAGGTTGGTCGCATGGCCGACGTTCCGCCGGAGATTCTCGATCGCGTCCGCGCGATCTGCATGGCGCTGCCCGACGCATACGAGGAGCCTGCGTGGATCGGCGTGCGGTGGCGCGTGCGCAAGCGCACGTTCGCGCACATCGTGACCGTCGACGACGACTCGACCTCGGTGTTCAGGAGAGTCTTCGACCTTGAGGGTGAGGCGACGGCCGTGACCTTTCGGGTGCAGGGCGACGAGCTCCTGGCCCTGCGGGAGCACGGGCATCCTTTCTATTACGCCGGCTGGGGTCGCGACGTGATGGGCATGGTGCTCGACGACGACACCGACTGGGACGAACTCGAAGAGCTGCTCACTGACAGCTACTGCGTCCTCGCCCCCAAGAAGCTGGTCACACGCGCTCGCTCGGGTCTGGCCGACCTAGCCGACCCAACCCCACCGGACGCGGCTCGCGAAGCCCTGCATCCCGACTGACGGCGTTCTCGTCGTTCGCCGCACAACATCGGTGCGCCTCACTCCTCGGCCTTGTCAGTCGGGCGCGGGACTCCGCTCCCTAATCGCGTCCGCTGGGGTTGGGCCGACTAGGCTCCACCCCATGGATCCGCTCTTCACCGAAACCGGGGTGTTCCTCGCCCTCGAGGGTGGGGAGGGGTCCGGCAAGTCGACCCAGGCGGCGCTGCTCGTCGAGTGGCTCGAATCCCTCGGCCACAACGTGCTGCTCACACGTGAGCCGGGCGGCACCGAGGTCGGCAAGATCCTGCGCCACATCGTTCTCGACAACGACACGGGTGAGCTGTCCCCGCGCACCGAGGTCCTCCTGTACGCCGCCGACAAGGCCGAGCATGTCGACGAGGTCGTCCTGCCCGCGCTCGCCGAGGGCGCTGTCGTGCTCACTGATCGCTACGTCGACTCGACGCTCGCCTATCAAGGAGCCGGACGCAGCCTCGACATCTCGGAGGTCGAGCACATCGCCCGCTGGGCGACGTCGTCGCTGCGTCCCCACCTGACGATCGTCCTCGACATCGATCCGGCCATCGGCCATGCACGGTTCGAGGGCGCCGATCGCATCGAGGCTGAGCCGCTGGAGTTCCACCAGCGCGTACGCGCGCACTTCCTCGAACTGGCGGCTGCCGACCCGGCGCACTACCTCGTCGCCTGCGGTGATGGCACTCCCGCAGAGATCCACGCCGACATCAGGGCAGCTGTTGAGCCGTGGCTCAGTCAGGCACAGCCATGACTGTCTGGTCCGATCTGGTTGGCCAGGAGCCGGTCGTCGAAATCCTCAAGGACGCGGTCGCCTCGGCAGGAGGCCAAGGTCGCTCGATGACGCATGCCTGGCTGTTCACCGGACCACCGGGCTCGGGCCGGTCCAACGCGGCGAGCGCTTTTGCCGCGGCGCTGCAGTGTGAGCAGGGCGGCTGCGGCGAATGCCATTCCTGCACAACCGCCCATGCCGGCAGCCATCCCGACATCACGGTCATCCGTACTGA
>JAKFCR010000277.1:0-2261 GCA_036676545.1 Aeromicrobium sp.
ACGACGTCTTCAGCGAGCACGTCGGTGGCGTACGCAGCGACCTGCAGCGGACGAGCGCCAGGGGAGTAGCCACGCTGATCGGGGGCGATGACCCGTAGCCCTGCGGCGGTGAGGAGCGGTGTCACGGCCGACCACGAGAGCGACGTCTCGGGGAATCCGTGAAGCAGCATGACGGGCACACCGTCTTCGGGCCCGGCGAAACGTACGTCGAATGTCATCTCGCCGACCGTCACCGGCGTGGTCTCATCGAAGGTCATTACTCAAACGTATCGCCGATGCGCGCAACGGCTTCGCGATCGAGCACGGCTGCCGTCTCGGGATCGGGCGCTGTGCCGCCGCGGTTGTGCGGCACCCACCAACGGTCGCTGTCGTCGCGCGGTGCTGCCGAGTAGGTGTCGATGGCTTCATCGAGCAGCGCTTCCATCGCGAGGTGCAGCCGAGCCGACAGTTCGTCGATCGACTCGCCGTTGCCCGGTGTGAGCGCCTCTCCAATTCTTACCGTGATCGGCATACGCCTGCGCAGCGAGCGGTGACCGTCGACGGTGTAGATGCGATGGCCGCCCCAGACGACCACGGGTACGAGTGGCACCTGCCGACTGACCGCCAGCCCGGCGGCACCGCGTTTGAACGGCTTGAGCAGCCACGACCTGCTGATGGTGGCCTCGGGGAACACCCCAACCAGCTGCCCTTCGTCAATCAGTCTCAGCCCTTGCCGGTACGCGCGCCAACCCTTGCGACGGTCCACCGGGATGTGCCGCATCTTGCGCATCAGCCAGCCGACGAAGGGGAGCTCGAACACCGACCGCTTCGCCATGAACCGCACCAGGCGGTCACGCTCGCGAGCGGCGTACCCGATGAACGTGAAGTCGAGGAAGCCGATGTGGTTGCTGGCAAGAACCCCGGCTCCCGTCGCGGGTATGTGCTCGGCACCGCGTACGTCGAACCGGTATCCCATTGCCGCGAACAGCGTCGCGAAGATGCGGTTGACGACCCGATAGGTCCGATCACTCGCTGGCACCCGCCCAGCGTATGGTCAGTCGACCTTTGGCGCGCTGTCGACGACGTCGGTCCGGACGAGGGTGACGGACGTCGGATCGTCGGCGTCGACGCCGGGAATGACCGGGAAGTCCGTGCTCCGCCACTGGTTTCCGACGTATTGCCCGGTCGACCGGTCGAACAACATCTGGTGGTCGTCGCCGATTCGAAGGGTGATCACCGGTCGACCATCGACGTGCTTCGCGCCGTCGACGATCCGCACCATCGGCTCCTTGGCGAGCGCTCGGAACAGCGCCGCCCGGATGTCCGCCGGCGCCAGGCCGCTGGTCAGCACCGGAGCGACGGCCTCGTTCAACGACTCGTAGCGCTCGACCGGGTCGTACGAGTGAGCATCCTTCAACAGCTCGGCAAGCAGGGCGTCCGGGTCGCGGGGCAGCGAGGCGTACCAGTCGGCATCCTGGTACTTGGTGTACTCGTGCCAGTTCGTCGACTCTCCACCCTTCGAGGTCCAGACGTGGTGCTTCTCGCCAGGGAGGTACGGCGCCGCGTCGACGCTGTAGCTGCGCAATCCGTGCGACTCCTCGTCGAACACCCAGATGTCCGTGCGATCCTGCGGGACCCACATGTGCTGGGTTCGGAGCGACTCGAACAGGATCGGCTTGCCGTCACTGCCGACCGGATAGATCTCGTTGATGACCGCTGGCGGTGGGTCGTCGGGATGCTCGTTGATGATGATTGGGCTGCCCCAGTCTCGTTCGATCGTCGTGATCCGCAGATACTGACCGGGCCCCACAACGGGGTCGGCCGCCGCGATCGTGACGTCAGCAGCCCGTTCCAGGACGGCGGCAGCCGCCGGGGATGCGCCCACTGTCTTGCCACCGATGTCGATCTGGGTGAGGCCGAGAGCCACGGTGGCGGCGACGGCGCCGGCGACGATGAGGGTGCGACGTACGTGGGCACGGCGCTTCCGGATCGGTGACGGGACGGGCTGGTCAAGGATCGTTCGGAGCAGCTGTTCGTCCTGTTCGGAGAGGGTTGTGGGTGCATCGGTCTGCGGGTCCAGCTCCATGAGCATGCGGCTGAGGGTGTCGTTCTTCATGAGGTCACCTCGGAGGAGTGAGTGGTCGGTCGGGGGAGGGGGTGTGCGGGCGGATCAGGCGGAGCGGACAGCGCATCGCGCAATCTGCTCCTCGCGCGATGCAGTCGTACTGCCGCCGTGCCGGGCCGGCACTCGAGCACGACCGCCACGGCCTTGACGGTCAGGT
>JAKFCR010000278.1:0-13153 GCA_036676545.1 Aeromicrobium sp.
GCGGTCTGGAACTTCGTCATCTGGCCGCCGTTCCTCAAACGCGTACGCAAGGACGAGCGGTCGCGCGACGCTGCCGGCAACGCCACGACGTTCCTGCGCGTGCACACGATCCTCATCGCGATCTCGCTCGCACTGGCCGCCGCAGTCGGCGTGCTCGGAATTGTCACGTTGTTCTGAGCGTTGACCCCGGCATGACCCACCAGGTGACCCACAACGTCGACGAGAACCGCTACGAGATCCACGTCGACGGCATCCTCGCCGGCTTCACGCAGGCATTCGAGAAGGGGGACGTCGTGACGTTCCCCCACACCAAGGTCTTCGAGCAGTTCGAGGGCCAGGGCCTGGCATCGGAGCTGGTGGCCGGCGCGCTCGACGACATCCGGGTGCGCGGCAAGTTGATCGTGGCGACCTGCCCCTACGTCGCCCGGTTCGTCGACCAGCATCCCGACTACAAGGACCTGTTGGCGTGACGACGGGCACATCGCAGGATTCGTTGGGCGCGGCAACCGACTGCTAGAATGTGAATACGTGAACGCGCCAGTCCGGCGCTGTTCCGGCCCGACGAAGTAGCGCGAATCCGCGCGAAATGGATATCGGGCATTCTTTCCCGAATCGTCTGTGAGTTCTTTGAATCAGCCTGAAGGCAGCTCTGTGCTGCCCACCTTTTCCACCCTCGACCTCCCCGCCTCGCTGGTATCCGCGTTGGCTCGCCAGGAGATCGTCAACCCCAGTCCTGTCCAGCAGGCGGTGATCCCCGATGCGCTCGCGGGACGCAACGTTCTCGGCCGGGCGCGCACGGGTTCGGGCAAGACCCTGGCCTTCGGCCTTCCGGTCCTCGTCCGCCTCGCTGGTCGCCAGAGCCGATCCAAGGCTCCGCGCGCCCTGATCCTGCTGCCCACCCGTGAGCTCGCGACCCAGGTGCGTACGGCCATGGAGCCGCTTGCGCAGAAGATGGGCCTGCGCCTGACCACCGTCTACGGCGGTGTTCCGATCAACAAGCAGATCACCACGCTTCGCAACGGTGTCGACGTTGTCATTGCCACTCCCGGTCGTCTGACCGATCTGCTCGACCGTCGCTGCATCTCGCTCGACGACATCGAGGTGACCGTTCTCGACGAGGCCGACCACCTGTGCGACCTCGGCTTCTTCAAGCCGATCGACGCGATCCTCGCCAAGACCCCGCCCAACAGCCAGCGACTGCTGCTGTCGGCGACGCTCGATGGTGACGTCAACAAGCTCGTCAAGCGGCACCTGCCGCAGCACGTTCTCCACGAGGTCGACTCGGCTGACAGCCACGTCGACACGATGGAGCACCATGTGCTCGTCAGTGCAGCGACCGAGAAGTCCAAGACGGCGTTCGACCTGCTCCGCGCCAACCCGCGCAGCATCGTCTTCACCCGTACGCGTCGCGGTGCCATGCGCCTCGCGAAGCAGCTCACGATGAACGGCATCGAAGCTGTCGACATGCACGGTGACCTCTCGCAGCGCCACCGTGAGCGCAACCTCGCGGCCTTCAGCAGTGGCAGGGCCAGCGTCATCGTCGCCACTGACGTAGCCGCTCGCGGAATCCACGTCGATGGCATCGGACTGGTCGTTCATTACGACGCACCGGCCGAGCACAAGGCATACCAGCACCGTTCAGGCCGTACGGCCCGTGCGGGTGAGTCCGGAGCTGTTGTCACGATGACGACGCCCGAGGCGCTGCGCGATGTCATGACTCTTCAGAACAAGGCTGGCGTCACGGCTCGTCACCACGAGGCTCGTACGGCACCGTCGCCCATGACGGTCGCCAACCTGTCGGGTGCCGGTACGGATGCTCCGCACCCGTCCTCGGTTCGCGCCGGCGCGCGCACCGCCAGCAACAGCGGCGGCAACCGTGGCAACGGCGGAGGCCGCCCGCAGGGCGGATTCCGTGGCAATGGTGGCGGTCGCCCGAGCGGCAACGGCAACGGCCAGCGTCGTCGCGGCGGATCCGGTGGATCGTCGGGCGGACGCAACCGCAGCTACGCCTCGTAGTCAGCAAAGGAGCGCCACCCTCGGGTGGCGCTCCTTCTTTGACTTGACATGTGACTAAATGGTCACCTAATGTCATCGCATGGCGACGGTGAAATCGGTGGACGGCACGACAATCGCGTATGACGACCTGGGCGAGGGCCGACCTGTCATCGTGCTGCCTGGGGCCTCGTGCACGCGAGGAGTGACGCAACCGTTGGCAGACGCACTGGCCAAGCACTGCCGCGTCCTGAACGTTGATCGTCGCGGACGAGGTGGCAGTGATGATGCGAGTGAACGTCCTCCGTACCGCCTCGAGCGCGAACTCGAGGACATCGCGGCTTTGATCGAAGCGGCAGGAGGGAATGCCGCGCTCTACGGACATTCGTCCGGCGCTGCGCTCGCGATGCACGCCGCTGCCCGCGGTCTCGCAGTCGACAAGCTCGTGATGCATGACGCCCCGTACAACCTCGCAGGAGGCGAGCAGAGTGGACTCGACTGGCACACCCAACTCCACACGCTCCTGGCTGAAGATCGCCCGGATGATGCCATCGCAGCATTCATGAGGATGGTCGGCGTCCCCGAGCAGGTCGTCGAGGGGATGAAGCAGGGTCCTTCATGGCCCGCGCTGGCGGCGATCGGACCGACCTTGGCGTACGACTCCGCGGCAATGGGCGACGAGCACGGCGGTACGATCCCGGCGGATCTCCTGGGGCAAGTCGCAGTACCAACGCTTGTTCTGGTTGGTGGGGCCGACCACGGATTCATGATCGACGTCGCTCGGCAGCTCGTCGAGGCGCTGCCCGCCGGCAGGCTTGACCACATGGTCGGGGCAGGCCATGACGTCGCGGGAAACATCGTCGCTGAACGCATTGCGCCGTTCCTTTGCGCATGACCGATGACGAGGACCTGGTCTTCAGGGCTCTCGGTGACCCCACGCGCAGATTCCTCCTCGACCTCCTCCTCGCCCGTGACGGGCAGTCGCTTACGGAGCTCGAATCAGGTCTGGAGATGACCCGGTTCGGAGTCATGAAGCACCTGCGACTGCTTGAGGAAGCCGGACTCGTCGTGACCAAGAAGTCAGGCCGGGAGAAGCACCACTTCATCAACCCGGTGCCGATTCGCCTGATCCACGACCGCTGGATCACCAAATACACCGAGCCCACTGTCAAGGCGCTCATCGACATGAAGCACGACCTGGAGGAACTGTCATGACAACCGACACCGCGGTCTTCCGCATCTTCATCAAGGCGCCGATCGACAAGGTCTGGGCGTACATCGTCGATCCGGCGTTCAACGGCAAGTACGCGTACGGCGCTCCGGGCTACTACGACCTCATCCCCGGTGGAAAGTACGAGGTCCCGTCGACGCCCCAGATGATTGAGTTTGGTGCGCCGCCGGTCATGTGCGACGGCGAGGTCGTAGAGGTCGAGGCGCCGCATCGCCTGGTACAGAAGTGGGCTGCCTACTTCACACCCGAGTCAATCGCCGAAGGTCCACGGACAGTGACCTGGGAGCTTGCCGAGGAGGGCGGCGTCACCAAGGTCACGGTCACCCACGATGTCACCGACGCCCCGACGACGCGCCTGTTCGTCACCGGATCGGGCGATGGTGGAGTCGGCGGAGATGGTGGCGGCTGGTCCTACATCCTCAGCGACCTCAAGTCGGTCCTCGAGACTGGCACAAGTTTCACGGCCTGACGAACGGTAGTCGGGACCTTCCGTGTGCCAGCTTGACCCCGGACCGCTGTTGACCCGTTCGGGCACCATGGAGGTATGAGGCGCGCCCTCGTATCGATCACCGCCGTAGCTGCCCTCGTCACTAGCGGGTGCACGGGTAGTGAGCAGCGCGCCGATCCGACGCCGATCCCGACGACTGCGTCGCCGACGCCCAACCCGACTCCGACATATGACAAGAGATCGTTGCCGGCGATGTTCGATGACGAGATCACGGGTGGGGATCTCCGGCGGGTCGGCGAGCGTCAGAATTTCGGCGCATACACCCGTCAGGAAGTCCGCTATCGCAGTGGCGACCTGACGATCTCCGGGCTGTTGCTGGTTCCGGACGGCAAGGGCCCGCACCCGGCAGTGGTGCTCAACCACGGCTACATCGAGCCTTCGGCGTACACGAACGGTCAGGGGATGCCTCGCGAGCAGGACTACCTTGCCCGTGCGGGGTACGTCGTGCTGCACACGGACTATCGCGGTCACGCTGGGTCCGACAATGTCAGCCGGCTCGATCTCGAGCTTCGTCTTGGCTACGCGCGGGACGCGATCGCAGCCGTCAAGGCGCTCAAGGAGCTGCCGGAGGTCGATCCCGACAAGATCGGCATGCTCGGCCGATCGATGGGTGGTGGCGTCACGATGAACGCCCTGGTTGTCGAGCCTGACATCGTCAAGGCCGCGGTGGTGCATTCGTCGGTCAGCAGCCGGTTCGTCGACAACTACCGGCGCTGGACCGTGCCCAACCGTTCGGAGGCTGGACGCACGATCATCAAGCGGTGGGGAGACATCAAGGCGAACCCGACTTTCTGGAGCGACCTCTCGGCGCGTACGTACGCAGACCGCATCGAAGCCGATGTGCTGATGGTCCATGGCGCGTTGGACGAGAGCTGCCCTATCAGGTGGGCCCGGGCCACCGACCGCGCCTTCACGCGTGCGGGTGTCGACCACGAATTCGTCGTCTACGACAACGAGGGGCACACGTTCGCTGGCCAATGGGCCGACAAGATGCGCCGAACCGTCGACTTTCTTGACCAGCGACTAGGGGTCTAGTCAGGAAGGGATTGCTGCGTCGGCGGCTCGCACCTGGCTCTTGGCGCTGCCGTCAACCCAGAGCGGCTCGCCAAGGCTGGTGATCTGGTTGGCGGTGCCAAGGCGCGTCGATCTCGGCAGCTCGCGCAGGATATGTGTGGGAGATGCAGCCGTCGGTCGGCTGGCGAGAATTATGATGCGCCGATCCGTGACGGCGACGACCCGATAGGGCGCCACCACCGCGTAGACGAATCCGATTCCGCCGGCAAACGCCCCTCCCAGCACCGCGGCGATGAGGACGTCTTCCGCGAACTGATTGATTAACGTGATGGCCAGCGCGATCCCCGTAGCGATCGCGACCATTCGCAACCAGTTCGGCCGGGTACCTGCGATGAATGCCGCCTGCAAGGTCTCTTCGCGATCGACGAACTTGCGGACCTTCTTGTTGAGCCGATTCTGGATGAACGCGATCATCCGCCGACGATAGCGGGAAGTTCCCCGCTTAGGGCGCGACGACTACCTTCCACGGGCGAACGCGGAGGACGAGCAGGTCACCCGCGACGGCGGCGTCGTCGTGCGCTGCCTCGACGTAGCTCTGCGCATCGGCCGCGGGCACGCGGATGATCGTCTGGCCGACCCCCGGCTGATCAGGCAGGGGACCAGCTGCAATCAGAACGCCCTTGTCCTTGAGGCTGCCGACGAAGGCTAGGTGCTCGGCAAACAGGGGGTGGGCGTAGATCGAGCCTTCGACGGCACACCCTGGTCGGTGCTCGAGCACCAGCCATGCCTCGTCGTCGCCGGCATCGTTGTCCGGCAGGGTGGCGCGGAAGCCAGCGAGGACGGTCGGCCAACCGTTGCGGTACTCGTTGCGTGCGTCCATCGGCTCGTCGAAGATCTCCCAGCCCGAATGTGTCAGGCGTACGAGAGTGCGCCCTTCGGCGATCGGTACGAAGTCGACCACGACGGTGCTTGCCGATTCGGGTCCCCGGCCGGGGTGCCAGGTGAAGCTCAGGTTGTCGGGCGGGTTGGACTCGAGGATGCGTCCCCACACGGAGGTCTCGCCGGCCGATGACGTCTCGACGATCTCGTCGTCGATCCAGGCGACCGAGTTGTCCTTCTTGTACACCGAGTGCCGACTCAACGGCCACCAGTCACCGATGCGGCCGGCCCAGGCTTCATAGGCGGCATCGGGTGATGCCGAAACGACCACATTGCGTATGACGGGTGCGATGGTCATGAGCGTTCTCCGTTCTCGACGTGCTCAGCGAACGCTGAGAGGACGTCGTCCCACGTCTCGGTGATCCATACCTGCAGAGGAGCGAGGCCGCCTGGTGCGAGGGCATACAGATTGCGGGTGCCGACGCTCGTGTGCTCGACGATGCCGGCCGACTCGAGCACCTTGAGGTGCTTGCTGACCGCGGGGCGTCCGATCGGCAGCCGGTCTGCGAGCTCGCCGACGGGCAGAGCTCCATGGCCGAGGGTCTCAGCGATGCGTCGGCGCATGGGGTCACCCATGGCGTCGAACGCCGCTTCAGCTCTCGCTTGGTTGCTCATGAGTAACGGTTACTCTAGAGCAACCAATAGCCGATGTCCACACTGAATTCACCGCCAACTACGCTCGGTGCCCATGGCTTCCAGGGCACCAGTGGTGCGACGCGTCACCCTGCTGGGTCCGGCGTTCATCGCAGCGGTCGCCTACGTTGACCCGGGCAATGTCGCGACGAACGTGACCGCCGGATCCGAGTTCGGCTACACCCTCGTCTGGGTCGTCGTGATGGCAAATGTCATGGCGGTGCTGGTGCAGTACCTCTCGGCAAAGCTCGGCATGGTCACCGGCAAGTCGTTGGCCACGCACGTCGGCGAGCAGCTGCCGCGCGCTCCTCGGCTGGCCTACTGGCTGCAGGCCGAAGCCATCGCGATCGCGACTGATCTCGCCGAGGTCGTGGGTGGCGCGATCGCCCTGAATCTGCTGTTTGATCTGCCGCTCGTGGTTGGCGCGATCATCACTGCCGCGGTCGCGATGGCGATCCTCCGTATCGGCGACCTGCGCGGGCAGAGCGCGCTCGAGCGAGTGATCGTCGGGTTCCTGGCGCTGATTGCTGTCGGCTTCCTCGCCGGGTTGTTCGTCAACGCACCGGAGCCCGGACCACTGGCCAAGGGACTCATCCCCAGCTTCGAAGGCAGCGAGAGCGTCCTGCTGGCTTCGGGCATCATCGGCGCGACGGTCATGCCGCACGTCATCTACCTGCACTCCAGCCTGACGATCACCCGCCTCGGTCGCCGTGGCGAGGGGCTGACAGTCCGTCAGCTGCTGTCGGCGACCCGTACCGACGTGGTGCTGGCCCTGATCCTTGCTGGACTTCTGAATCTCTCGCTGCTCGTCGTCGCGGCAGCGAGCCTCAACGGCCTGCCGGGAACCGACACTCTCCAGGGCGTACACAACGTGGTCACCTCGGAGCTCGGTGCCGGCGTCGCGCTGCTTTTCGCAGTCGCCCTCCTCGGCTCGGGGCTCGCCTCGACCTCTGTCGGCAGCGCCGCTGGCGCCGAGGTCATGAACGGTCTCCTCGGCATCAAGCTGCCGCTGCTCGTACGGCGCGTGGTCACTCTGATTCCTGCGCTCGTCGTGCTCGCCATCGGTGCGGAGCCGAGCCGTGCTCTGGTCATCTCTCAGGTGATCCTGTCGATCGGCATCCCGTTCGCACTCATCCCTCTGGTCATGCTCACGGCGCGGAGCGAGGTGATGGGCGAGTACGTCAACCGCCGACTCACTACCGCGGCCGCCTGCCTCGTCGCCGTCATCGTGATCGCGCTCAACCTCGCGCTGCTCTGGCTGACGTTCACCGGCTGAGAAGCCGGGAACGCCGCCACAGCGCGAGGCCTAGCCCCAGAACGCGTCCTCGACTGCCTGGTCGGATGAGTAGAGCCACACTTCCTTGATCAGATCGTCCTCGACGCGGAACACGTCGACGCCGACCATGTCGAGGGGTTCGCGGCCGTCGCGGGTGGCCGCGAACGAGACCGGCTGCGCGACGTACTGACCGTTGACCATGGCGGGACCGTTCTTGGTGAGGGTGAAGGTGCCACCGCTGCGCTCCATGAAGCCGCCAAGCAGCCCCATCACGCCGTCCGGTCCGCGGTGGTCGCCGGAAAGTGAATGAGCACCCGGCTGGTGCCAGACGACATCTGCGTGCAGGGCCGCTGCGACTCCCGGCATGTTGCCAGTCGCGAGCGCTTCGTCATACGCGGTGTAGGCGGCGATGGGCTGGGTCATGGTTTTCCTCTCGTTGGGGAACCAAGCGGTTCGACCAGCGACGGTAACTATTGGTAACCTGTTACCTCAACGTAACCGAGGAGCGCCGTGGCAGACCATCCGGATTGGAACGTGCTCCTGCGCACGTGCCCGTCGCGTACCTCGCTGATGGAGATCGCGAACAAATGGACCGCCATGATCGTGGTGGTGCTGGGATCTGGCCCGCTGCGGTTCACCCAGATCCGGACTGCCGTGGATGGGATCAGCGGGAAGGTCCTGACAGAGACACTGCGGCGGCTCGAGCGCGATGGCGTCGTGGAGCGCAGGTCGTACGACCGCATCCCGCCGCACGTCGAGTACGAGCTCACGGACCTTGGCCACTCGTTGTACGAGCCGCTCAACGCCCTGCGTGTGTGGGCTGAGGGAAACATCGCGCAGGTGCTCGAAGCCCGTCAGGACTTCGACGAACGAAGCTAGGTCTGGAGAACGTCGCGGCCAACCATGATGATTGACCTGTGCCAGAGCTTCCCGAGGTCAACGGTCTGATCGAGTTCCTGCGTGCTGAGGCGGTGGGCTCGGTCGTCGTCGGGGTCGAGCTGGCGTCGTTCTCGGTCCTCAAAACCTTCGATCCGCCGGTGACTGCGCTGCCGGGACTGACAATCACCGATGTCACGCGGCACGGGAAGTTCATCGACATCGACGTCGACGGCATCCACATCGTCGTGCACCTCGCCAAGGCCGGCTGGCTGCGCTGGTCCGACAAGCTCCCCGACACCAAGCTCAAGCTCGGTGCGAGCAACATCGCCGCGCGGGTACGGCTCGACCGAGGCGATGGTCCGACGGTCGGCTTTGACGTGACGGAGGCTGGGACGCGCAAGGGGCTCGCGATGTACGTCGTCCGGTCACCATCCGATGTCCCTGGCGTAGCTGCCCTTGGTCCGGATCCGCTCGAGCCGGGCTTCGAGCTCCGCCCGCTCCTCGACCGCAAGATGCAGGTCAAGCGCTTGTTGCGGGACCAGAAGATCATCGCCGGTGTCGGCAATGCGTACAGCGACGAGATCCTGCATGCCGCGAAACTGTCACCGTTCGCCATCGCCGAGAGCCTCGACGAGGACGAGATCGTCCGGCTCAAAGCCGCGCTGCACGACGTGCTCGCCGAGGCGGTTGAGGAGGCGCGCGGCAAGCCGGCGTCCGACCTCAAGGACGACAAGCGCACTCGAATGCGGGTCCACGGCCGAACCGGCGAACCGTGCCCGGTCTGCGGTGACGCGGTGCGCGAGGTCTCGTACGCGACGTCGTCGCTCCAGTACTGCGCGACCTGTCAGACCGGAGGCAAGCCGCTCAAGGATCGGTCGACGAGCAAGTTCTTGAAATGAGCTAGCCGGCCGCGACCAAGGCGACCGCCAAGACCGCGAACACCAAGCCGACCCCTTGCCAGCCGTGGATCTTCTCGCGCAGCAGCACCGCCGCGAGCAGCACTGTGCTCGCCGGGTAGAGCGACGAGATCACCGAGACGACCGAGAGCAACCCGTGGTGGGTGGCATACAGGAAGGCACCTTGGGCGGTGGCGCCCAGTGGGCCCATCGTCACGGCCTTCCACGAACCACGATCGCGCGGGAACCATCCCTGTCTGAGGACCGTTGCCATCACGATGACGGCGAGCACCGATGTCACCTGCGACGCCGCCAGGGGGTAGAGGCCAGCATCGTCGCCGACCTGGCCGAGGAAGACGAACAGCGCACCAAAGCCGACGCCAGCCAGGATGCCGTCGATGACCCCGCCGCGGTGAGACGGGTTGTCGTCGACGACTCGCGAGATCAGTGCGATGGCGGGGAATGCGCAGATGATGCCGAACACCGCGAGCTTCGATGGCCGATCACCGGTGCCGAGCCCGACGGCGACAGGCAGCAGCGCCGTACCAATCGCCGACAGCGGAGCGACGACACCCATACGGGCCGTTGCCAGGCCGCGGTAGAGGAACACGACACCGAATCCTCCGCCGAGTCCGGCGAGCGCGCCGAATGCGATGTCGCGGCCGGTCGGAGATCCGGAGATGAACAGTGCAGCGATCAAGCTGAAGAACCCGGAAGATGTCTGCCCGACGACAGCGACCTGCCAAGGTGAAGCCTTCTTGGCGAAGATGCCGCCCAGGAAGTCCGAGATGCCATATGCCAGCGCTGAGATCAGCGAGAAGACAATGGCCACAGATGCACCCTACGGCGCGCTACTCCTTGCGTGAGCGTGCGCGTACGGCCACGACGATCAGCATCAGGAGCGCGGCACCGATGAGGACCCACTTGATGAAGCCGAAGGTCCCCATCAGGTCCACATCGGCGTTCGTGAGCGAGTCCGACTTGATGTTGATGAACACCAGGACGTTCTCGATCTCATCAGCCAAGGATGCGCATACGGCCAGCATGGTGCCGCCGAACGCGACGGCGCCGGAGGCGAGTCGGTCAAACGCCACGATGCCAAGCAGCCCGTACGAAAGCGCGAAGATCATGTCGCAGACGTTGGCCGTCAGTGCACGGCTTTCGTCACCGCCGAGAGTGGCGGTGAAGTCCTTGGCGTCTGAGGACATCTGCAGGGTGTTGTAGTCCGGAAAGAAGGCAAAGATCGCCAATCCGGCCACGCCACCGACCAAGAAGATGAGCTTCCATTTCGATGCAAGAAGTTCCATGGGCCGCAGACTAACTTGGGGGCCGCCCTAAAGTGGCGTTATGAAGCTTCGGCAGGTGAAGTCGCTCGGCGGACGGGCCAACACAGCCGTCGGTGACCTGGCGGCCAAGGTCGACGACCAGACCGGTGAGGCTGCCAAGAAGGCAGCCAGGGTCATCGTGCTGGCGGTCACCCTCCTCCGCATCCCGACCGCACTTCTGATGATCCTGCCGATCCCGTTCATCCTCACGACGATCGCGCTCGGCTTGCTGTCTGACGGCGGCATTCGCTGGGTCCTGCTCGCGGCGGGCCTGGCGATGGCGGCCGTGAGCTCCGCGTTCTGGGGGCGACGTCGCCGGATCCTCCAGGCCGTCGAGGAGCCCGACAAACTCGCGACCGAGCTAGGCATCATGATCAGCCTGACCGACAAGGTCGAGGAGACCCGCGGGGCGATCTCGAACATCGCGGGTGCTGGCGGGTGGCGAATCTTCGAGCGGCTCAAGGGCGTGTGGTCTGGTGTGTCGATGACCGGTCGCTGGATCGAGGGCATCGGAGATCTGCCCCGGGCGCGCTACTTCGGACCGCCCAAGATCGGCACGACCGTCACAGTCGCGGTCGCAGCGCTCTGGCTGATCCCGATCTCGTTCGTGGTGACCGTGCTTGCCGTGATCGGCTCGATCGCTGGATCGATCTAGGGCGTGCCAGACATGCCCTAGGCATCGACAGCGAGCCGCCGGCCCAAGCTGGGGATGACGATGGCCGCGGCAAGCAGGTGGGCGCCCACCAGAACGATCTTGGTGGCGGTGTCATCGGGAGCAACGAGCGGCGGGATCAGTGACAGGCCCAGGGCGACCACGGTGACGGTGGTGAACCGGCGGCGATCCCGAAGGAACCGAGCGAGCAGGATGCCCACAGCTGTACCGATCACGGTCCACCACGCGAACGCTCCGATCGGGATGGCCTGAGCGTCGACCTCGAGACTGACGCCGGCAGCGCTCGCGACGGCAGCCAAAGAGGTGGTACACACGGTCGCGGCCACACCTGAGATCGCACCGGTGCGAATCAGTCCGGCTGTGCGCGGACGGGCGGACTGGTCGGTCTGTGGGCTGGTGGTCATCGTGCTGCTCCTTGTGTGGTGTTGAAGTACGTGGCGAGGTTGTCGAAGATCTCGACCGTGCCGGCGATCATCTCGGCCCAGAACTCGTTCTCCCAGTCCGCTCCAGTTCCGTATGCGCTCATGACCACGCGGATCACGCAGCTGCCGCCGGATGCGGATTCGATCAGGAACTCTGCTGCGATCGGAGAGACTGCATCCAATCCGTCGTAGACATCCGACAGCGGCACGCCGACTGAGTCGAACCACACGGCCATGTCGGCGGGGAGGTCCTCGACCTTGTCAGGGAGCGGCCACGGTTCTTCGTACGCAAACCGCTCGTTCGGCGTGTAGTCGGTGACGACACCCTTCATCGGGTCGCCGCCGAGATCGAATGACACCTCGCCGCCGATCCGGGGATCCAGCTGGGTCGGCACCATCCAGGCCGAGATGCCTTCGGCAGTGGCGATGGCCTCCCACACCTGCTCCGGAGTGGCTGTCACCTCGTACGTGCGCTCCATGCGGTGCTCGACGCGGTCGGGTTGTTCGGGACTGGTCATGAGGACTCCTTGGGTCGTGGATAGGACGAGACGGTCAGTCGGTGAGGTCGCCCGGCGTCGTGGTGGTACTTGGCGGCCAGCGCGGTGATCGCTGACTGCAGCTCGACAGCAAAGGCTGCGCGGTCGTCGGACGAGCGGAACCCGATGACGGTGTCGATCGTCAGGGTCGGGACCCGCGTCGCTGTCGCGGCGGTGCTGGAGATTGCTCCAACCTCGGACACTGAGCGGGCGTTGACCGCGATCAGATATGCGGCCGAGAGGCGATCAGCGATCTGGCTCGGATCGATGGTTGTCGACTGAAGCACGTTGGGAGACACCACCAGGTGGCGTGCTGAACGTCGGACGAGACGCTCGGTGATGCCGCCCCACGCTCGTTCCTCGGCCAGCTCGACCAAGCCGTGGGCCTCCAGCGCCTTCAGGTGGTAGTTCACCTTCTGGCGGGTGAGGCCAACCGTCGCCGCGATCGTGGCCGCAGACCCGGGCTCTGTCAGCGCGTCAAGGATCGAGGTTCTGATCGGGTCGAGAGCCACCTCGACGGCGGCAGCGTCGGCGAGCACGTGAAGATCATCCATGCGTTCAAACTAGCCCTTGACAATAATTCTTGTCAAGGGGTGAATCTAGCCGATCAGCTGCTGCATCGGCGGCGCGTACAGGCGTACGACATCGTCGATCGACGCGTCCGCAAGTGGCTCAACCCGTACGACGTAACGCATCGTCGCCATGCCGATCAGCTGGCCGGCGATCAGGTTTGCTCGGAGCTCACGGTCATCACCTTCAAGCACGGTCAGCAGCGAGGTGATCAGCACGTTGCGGGCCAGCTGGATCATCGGTGCCTGAGCGTCGCCGG
>JAKFCR010000279.1:0-2242 GCA_036676545.1 Aeromicrobium sp.
TCAGGCCGCGGTCTGATCTCGATCTGCGCGGCCGGCGGCCAGGGCGTCGTCGCAATCCTCGAAGCTTGAGGCTGTACGGCTGCTCCTGATCGGGAGATGATCGCTTCCTCGAACAGGGAGCGATCATGTCCACGACAACTGAACCGTACGAAGAGGCACTGACCAGGGCTGCCGCTCATGCGAGAGCGTGGATCTCGACGACGGCGACGAGGCACATCGGTCCGCTGGCCTCAGCGGACGAGCTCGCAGCGCTGCTCGGTGGGCCGTTGCCAGCTGAAGGTCGCGATCCGGCAGACGTTGTCGATGAGCTTGCGGCTGGCGTCGAGCCCGGATTGATGGCGATCGGATCTGGTCGTTTCTACGGCTGGGTCATGGGCGGCACGCTCCCGGCAGGGCTGGCGGCTGACTGGATGGTCAGCGCGTGGGATCAGAACTCGGGCATGCGCCACGCCACGCCAGGAGTCGCCGCTGTCGAAGAGGTGGCATCCCGGTGGCTGCTGGACGTGCTGGGCCTCCCCGACCGGTCAGACGTCGGCTTCGTGACCGGCGCGACGATGGCCAACTTCACGTGTCTGGCTTCCGCGCGTCACTCGGTCCTGAAAGGCGCGGGATGGGACGTCAACGTCGACGGACTCACGGGGGCGCCCAAGATTCATGTGCTCGTGGGGGAGGAGCGCCACGGCACGATCGACATCGCGCTGCGCTATCTGGGCCTCGGTCAGCCGACGTCCGTGGCTTCAGATGACCAAGGGCGCATCGTGCCCGATTCGCTGGCCACGGCTCTCGACGCAGTGCCAGAGGGCGCGCCGGTGATCGTCTGCTTGCAAGCCGGCAACCTCCACTCCGGAGCCTTTGATCCCTTTGCAGAGGCGATCGCCGTCGCACATGCGCGCGGCGCGTGGGTCCATGTCGACGGAGCATTCGGGCTCTGGGCGGCAGCGTCGCCGAAGCTTCAGCACCTCGCGGCAGGGGTTGCGGGTGCCGAATCGTGGGCCACAGACGCGCACAAGACGCTCAACGTCCCGTACGACTGCGGTGTCGCGATTGTGCGCGACTCGGCGGCGATGCGATCGGCGTTCGGTCTCCACACCAGCTACCTCATCAGTGACGAGACAGGTCTTGGCGACCCGTACGAGAAGGTGCCGGAGCTTTCGCGAAGGGCCCGAGGCGTGCCCGTGTGGGCCGTCCTGCGATCGCTCGGCCGTGACGGTGTGGCGCAGCTCGTCGAGGGGCTCACGACGCGTGCGACCGAGCTTGCCGAAGGCGTGGCCCAGATCGAGGGCGTAGAGGTGATCAACGACGTGGTCTACACCCAGATCTGCGTCGCGGTAGGTGATGCGGCCCGTACGGCCGAGGTCGCAGCACGCCTGGTCGAGGACGGCACTGCATGGATGTCTGCATCCCACTGGAGCGGCCGCGACATCCTGCGGATCTCGGTCAGCAATTGGTCGACGGACGACACGGACGTTCGTCGCTCGATCGACGCGCTGCGTCGCGCGGTCGAGGGCTAGGTGGCGTCGCCTCGAGCCATTGCCACGGCGCCGCGCTGCAGGTAGGCCTTCACCTCATCGAATGGGACAGCATCGACGGAAGGCAACCCGGGGTTCTCGCCGCGAACTGACAGCTGGAGCGTCGCGAGGTTGAGCACGCCGAGCGCCTGCGTGTAGAAGATGTTGGCGAGCAGGTACGGATCGCGTACGTGGAACTCACCCGTCGCGGCGCCTGCTTCGAGCACGCGTACGACATGCGACAGGCATGACGTCATGCCGACGCCGAGCTTGAGCATGACCGATTCGCTCACCTCTTCGAGCAGCTCGTCGCCCCGTCGTCGCAGCAGCGCCTGTGCGCAGTCGACGAACGCAGGAAGCGCCGATCCAAAGTCGAGGAACGCGTCGGTGATTGCCTCAAGTCGCGCCGAGGGGGAAGCGCTGACGTCGTCAGCCGCTGCCAAAGCCTGGTCGAGCTCAGCAAGGTAGTCGACCAGCGTCATGGCGAACAGCTCCTCCTTGCCGGAGAAGTGTCGATAGATGATCGCCCGGTTGATTCCGACAGCCTGGGCGATGTCCTCGATCTGGGCGTCGCGTACGCCGCGCTCGTCGAACAGAGCACGGGTTGCGTCGAGGATTTCGCGCTTGCGCTCTGCGCGGCGCTGCGTAGCAGGCATGACAGTCATCCTAGAGGTCTTGTCGGTGTCACCACGTACGCTCGATGTCATGAGGTCCGTGTCTGAGCTGCGCCGTCA
>JAKFCR010000280.1:0-8264 GCA_036676545.1 Aeromicrobium sp.
GTGGCGTCCATCGTGGACCCACTCGTGAATGGCTGTGCCCGCCGGGATCGACACTGCACCCTGGTCGGCGCTGATGAAGAACAGGACGAAGGCTCCGATGAGACCGAAGAACAGCGCCCACGGAGCGAGCTCGCGGACGGGGATCGATGCGATCTCGATCTCGGGTGTGGCGGTGATGACCTGTGACATGAACTCTCCTGACGGGATGATTGCGTCCCTGAAGTGGATGAACGTCCGAGATCTTGGGTCTGGCTTCACTCGCTGATGCGGGTGTCACAGTAGCGCTACTGCGCCGGAGTCCCACCGGCTTCCTCGACCTCGGTGAAGTCATCCTAGGGCATGGGTGATGGATCCGTTTGCGGGCAATGCGGGAAGTTTTCCGGTGAGCAATTCGACTGCATATCCGATGACATCGCCGTGGCTCACCGCGACTGTGATACCCGGCAAATCGTGGGCGAGAAGCTCCTGGATGCGGGCGAGAACGCTCGCCTTGTCCTCGTCGAGACCCTTCTCCAGAAGCAGCGGCTCCTCGACGACCTCGAGGCCGAGGCGGGCGGCGATGAGGTCCGCTGTCTGCCGCGCGCGCACGGCCGGCGAGCTGAGGATGCGGACAACGTCGTGGTCGACGAGGGCCTCGGCCGCCAGGGTGGCCTGCTCGCGGCCCAGGTCAGTCAGTGGCGGGCTGAGCTCCTGCCCCTGCATGCGATCCATGGCGTTCCACGTCGACTGGCCGTGGCGCACCCACAAGATCACACGCTGTACCCATCTCTTAGGCGTTCGATGTCGGCGACGTGACCGATTACGGCGACGGCGGGTGCTCCGATGTCGGCCGCGGCCTCGTCGATCGTGGCGAGCGTCGCTCGTATGACGCGCTGACTGGGCATCGTGCCGTCAGCGATCACCGCCGCAGGAGTGTCGGGATCGAGGCCGCCGTCGGCCAGTGCGGCACAGATCGAGCTGAGCGTACGTACGCCCATCAGCACCACGATCGTCGTACCCGATGTGGCCAGAGCCGCGTAGTCGAGAGTCGAGTCCGGATGGCCGGGAGGCACGTGCCCGGAGATGACGGTGAAGCCCTGGGTAAGCCCACGGTGCGTGACCGGGATGCCGGCCAAGGCAGGCGCGGCGATCGCCGAGCTGACACCCGGTATGACACTGGCCTCGATACCGGCATGAATGCAGGCGAGGAGCTCTTCGCTGCCTCGTCCGAACACGAAGTTGTCGCCGCCCTTGAATCGCACGACGTTCTTGCCGGACTTGGCGTGCTCGACCAGTAGCTGGTTGATCTCGTCCTGGCTCGTCGATCGGCCACCGGGGATCTTGGCGACATCGATGATCTCGACGTCGGGACGGGCCCAGGCGAGGGCGGCCAGCGGGGCGAGCCGGTCGGTGATGATGACGTCGGCGTGCTCGATCGCGTCGCGCCCGGCGACGGTGACAAGTCCTGGGTCTCCGGGTCCGCCACCGACCAGCGTCACCTTGCCGGTTCCAAGGATCTGATCGGCCTTGGTGTGATCGGCATTGGCAGTCAGGACAATGCCCGCGGCCTGGATGTCGCTCATGGTCGCTTCGCGCGCATGCCAGGTGATCAGCGCGCGGTCGGCGAGATCCTCGATCGAGGCCGTGGCGGTCGGCGCGACGACGGTGACGACGGCGCCTGCCTCCAGCAGCGCGGCGATCTGGGTCGCCGCGCGGCCGCCGCCGCCGATGACGAGTGCGGGAGTTCCGGGGGTCAGGTCCATGGCCCCTCGATTCGAAGCGTCGCGAGCAGCTTGCGGGTTGTGTCGGGTTTGCGCACCGCGATGCGTACCCACGTGTCGTCGAGACCCGGGAACGTGTCGGCTCGGCGGAGAGCGTAGCCAGCCAAGCGGAGCCGGTCGTGCGCGCCGATGCCGACCTTCGCGAGCACGAACGGTCCTGCCGCGGGGACGTGATGGATGCCGAGCTCGGTGAGACCGTCGGTGAGCACGCGCCGGTGCTGGCCGATTCTGGTCGTACGTTTTGCGGCCTCGGCGAGCGCTTCAGGCGTTGCCGTCGCAATCATGGCGGCGATCGCGGCGGTGGAGACCGACCACGGAGCCTGGTGCACCTTGAGCTCAGCGAGCAGCGCGGGCGAGCCCAGGACGTACCCGGCGCGGACACCGGGGATCGACCAGAGCTTGGTCAGGCTTCGTACGACCAGCAGGTTGGGGTCGGGGATGGCGGCGAGCGAGTGCCGCTCGTCGGGCACCGAGTCCATGAATGCCTCGTCGACCACGACGACGCGGCCCGGCCGCATGAGCCGGCGCAACGACTGCTCGGGGTGCAGGACGCTCGTCGGGTTGGTCGGGTTGCCGATCATGACGAGGTCGGCGTCTTCGGGGACGAGCGAGGGGTCGAGTACAAATCCGTTGGCCGGGTCGGTGAGGACGTGTTCAGGTCGGAGGCCTGCCGCAGCGAGAGCGACGTCGGGCTCGGTGAACTGCGGGTGCACGACGACCGGGCGACGCCATGGCCGTGCGCGGGCGATCAGGCTGAACGCCTCAGCGGCACCGGCGGTCGCGAGCACCTCATCCGGCTGGCGGCCGTGGCGCTGGGCGATGGCGTGCTGCGCGGCAGTCGGATCCGGGTAGGCGCCGATGTCGTCGAGGCTCTCGCGAAGTGCCGCCTCGAGCCAAGCGGGTCGTACGTCGTCATGGATGTTGACTGCAAAATCAATCAGACCGGCCGAAAGCTCGCGGTCGCCATGCCACGTGATCCCTTCACTCGCTCGATCAGTGAGCACTGGGTGGTCGAGTGATCCCGAGGGACGAGGGATCGTATCGAGACCTCGTGACTGCGGCTCGTACGCGTGCACGGCGTTGGCGAAGCGTTGGGCGATCTCTGGATGACCCGCCCAGTGCGTATGTAGGTACGAGGCGTGAAGTGTCGACGATGCAAAGCCGACGGGTGTGCCATCCACGATCCAGGCCGCCTCGGCAGCCGCGGGCGTGACAGTGGTCCGGTGGAACTCGTGACCGGTGACGCGGGTGCCGGCGGTGCCAGTCAGCTGCTCGGTCGGCACGATCGCCGTCCGGTACGACAGCGTGAGCTTGGGTGTCATGACGGCTTCGGCGTCGAGCGCGCCCACCATGGGCATGCCGTCGACGGAGCGGCAGAGGTAGAGCAAGCCGGCGCACTCCGCGTACGTCGGCATGCCGGAGTCGACTGCCGCGCGCAAGGACTCACGCAGTGGAGCGTTGGCGGACAGGCCGGAGGCGTGCACTTCAGGGAATCCGCCACCGAGGTACAGACCGGCGGTGCCGACAGGCAGCGCTTCATCGATGAGCGGGTCGAACGCCACGACATCGCAGCCGGCGGCGCGAAGAAGCTCCTCGGTCTCGGCATAGCGGAACGTGAACGCGCGACCACCCGCCATCGCGACGATGGGACGCTGCTTGGTTCCTAGGGAGGCCGTCCGCGGCCGACCGGGAGCGAGCGCCTGCGAGCGAAGGGCGCCAGGGGCGCTGACTTCGGCGCTTGCGTTCCAAGGCTCGGCTTCGAGATCAGGTGCCGAATGCGCAAGCGCGAGGAGCTGGTCGAGGTCGATCTTCTCGGCAATCTGGTCTGCCAGTCGATCGAGGGCGTGGGCCGCATCGTTTCGTTCGGCAGCCGGTATGAGTCCGAGGTGGCGTGAGGGTGCGACGATGCCGTCGTCGCGTTGCAGCACGCCGAGCACGGGCAGACCGGTCGACTCGAGTGCGCTGATGACCTCGCCCGCGTGCCGCGGCGAACCGGCTTTGTTGAGGATCACGCCGACGATGCGTACGGACGGATCGAAGGCGACCATGCCCTGCACCAGCGCGGCGATCGATCGGGAGGCGTGCGAGATGTCGACGACGAGGACCACGGGCGTACGGGTAGCGGTCGCGACGTGTGCGGTCGACGCGAACCCCTCGCCACCGATCTGTCCGTCGTACAGGCCCATGACGCCCTCGATAATCGCCAAGTCGGCGCCCCGCGCGCCGTTCAGCAGCAGCGGGACGAGGCGTTCCTCGCCGACGAGGTGCGGGTCGAGGTTGCGACCGGGCTTGCCGGTCGCGAGCGCGTGATAGCCGGGGTCGATGTAGTCGGGGCCCACCTTGTGTCCCGAGACGTCGTGACCGGCACGAACCAGTGCCGCCATCAGGCCGGTGGCGACCGTGGTCTTGCCGTGGCCCGACGCGGGCGCGGCAATCACCAGCCGAGGAAGATTCACCATTCGATGCCTCGCTGGCCCTTCTGCCCGTTGTCGAAGGGGTGCTTGATGTGCTGCATCTCCGTCACGAGATCGGCGATCTCGACGAGGCGTGGGTCTGCACCGCGACCGGTGATGACGACGTACTGGCGTCCGGGTCGGTTGGAGAGGGTCTCGATGACGTCGTCGATGTCGACCCACCCCCACTTGATCAGGTAGGTGAATTCGTCGAGGACGTACAGGTCATGGGTCTCTTCGGCGAGGCGACGCTTGACCTCGGCCCAGCCTTCGGCGGCATCGGCGGCGTGGTCTTCGTCAGATCCCTCTTTGCGTGACCAGGACCAACCAGCGCCCATCTTGTGCCACTCGACCGGCCCGCCTTCGCCGGTCTCTTCGTGCAGTGTGCCCAGGCGTTCGAGCACGGTCTGCTCGCCAATGCGCCACTTTGCAGACTTCACGAACTGGAAGACGCCGATGTTCCAGCCCTGGTTCCAGGCGCGGACCGCCAGACCGAACGCGGCAGTTGACTTGCCCTTGCCGTTGCCGGTGTGGACCATCAGCAGCGGCCGGTTGCGGCGTTCCTTGGTGGTGAGTCCGTCATCGGGGATCGTCGTTGGCTGACCCTTGACCATCAGGCGGCTCCCTTGACTGCGTCGGTGAGGGCAGCGGCGCTGACCTCACCAAGGGGGATGTACTCGGCCATCAGGTGGTCGGCGAGCTGGTGTGCCAGTCCCATACGGAACTTGCCGGTCTCGCAGTCGATGACGAGGCTCGCGACGCCGGTGGCGCCGAGATGCTTCGCCACCTGGTGCGCCCGACCGAGGGCGTTCTCGCCGTACGTCGCGCGGCCGTCGGTGATGACGACGAGCAGCGGCCGGCGACGCGGATCGCGAACACGCTCGAGTCGCAGCACGTCGGTGGTCTTGAGCAGCGCTTCGGCCAGCGGCGTACGTCCTCCGGCGGGAAGCTCGGCGAGCCGGGTCGCCGCGATGTCAATCGAGCCAGTCGGCGGAAGCGCGAGTTCGGCGTGGTCCTGGCGGAACGTGATCAGTCCGACCTTGTCGCGGCGCTGGTAGGCGTCCATCAGCAGCGACAGGATCGCGGTCTTGACCTGTTCCATCCGCTTGCGAGCGGCCATCGAGCCGGAGGCGTCGACGCAGAACAGGATCAGGTTGGACTCGTGACCTTCCTTGACCGCGAGTCGCAGGTCGTCGGCGCGGAACTGGAGGTTGTGCACGCGGCCACGGGCGTACTGGTGCGGGGCGGCGGCGCGGATCGTCTCGATGAGGTGGATCGATCCGCCCTGGCCCGTACGCCGCTGGGCGCCGATGCGTCGGCCGGTCTCGGTGATGGCGCGCGAACGCTTGCCGTACTCACCCGCGCCGGTGCCACCGACCGTAAACAGCTTGGGCCGGTACGGCTGCTGCGGCGCAGCCACGGTGACCTCGGACGAACCGGTCTGCTGAGGCTGTTCGTGCTGGGCTGTGTTGTCGGGTTTCGGGTCCTCGCCGGCTGAGCTCGTCGAAGCCTCCGCGTCGCCCGCGTCCGTCTCGGAACCTTGGGACTCCGGTGTCTCGGTCTCGTCGGTGCCGTCTCCTTCGGGCTCCGGCGGTGGTTCGTCGTCATTGAGGATCTGGTCGAGCAGGTCCTCGTCGATGCCGGGTGCGTCGAAGGGATTGCGACGGCGGCGGTGCGGCAGGGCCAGTCGGGCGGCCGCGCGGATGTCTTCGCGGAGCACGCTCGTACGACCGTTCCAAGCAGCGTGGGCGGCAGCCGCGCGAGCGGTGACGATGTCGGCGCGCATGCCGTCGACCTCGAACGCGGCGCAGACTTCGGCGATCTTGAGCAGCGCCCAGTCGCTGAGGACGACTTCATCTACGAGCTTTTGCGCAGCCTCGATGCGACTGGTCAGAGTCGCCTCGTCCTCGGCGTAGTGGGCGGCGAATCCATCGGGATCGGCTTCGTACGCGAGCCGTCGGCGTACGACCTCGACGCGAGCCTCCGGATCGCGTGGTGCAGCGACCTCGACTGTGAGGCCGAACCTGTCGAGCAGCTGCGGGCGGAGCTCGCCCTCTTCGGGGTTCATGGTGCCGACGAGGACGAAGCGGGCGGCGTGCTCGACCGAGACGCCGTCGCGCTCGACCGTCGAGCGACCCATGGCCGCGGCATCGAGCAGGAGGTCGACCAGGTGGTCGTGCAGGAGGTTGACCTCGTCGACGTAGAGGATGCCGCGGTGTGCGCGGGCCAGCAGGCCGGGCTCGTACTCGGTGACGCCGTCCGACAGCGCCTTCTCGAGGTGCAGCGAGCCGAGCACGCGATCCTCGGTGGCGCCGACTGGTAGCTCAACGAGCCGTACGGGACGGGTCTCGACGTCGACATCGGCCGCGAACGGACCGTCAGGCGACAGCGGGTTGGTCTCGCGGGGGTCGGTCGAGAACCGGTCGCCGGCGATGACGTCGATCTGCGGCAGCACCGAGGCGAGCGCGCGGACCATGGTCGACTTGGCAGTGCCCTTCTCGCCGCGTACGAGTACGCCGCCGATGGCTGGCGAGATCGTTGAAAGGGTCAGGGCGAGCGCCATGTCGTCGGATCCGACGACAGCGCTGAACGGATAGTGCTGTGGCATGTGGGGCTCCCGCTCGATCTGCCATCGATGACGGGCACGGTTGCGTCCGCCATTCAGCCTCGAGGCCGGTCTTCGGACTTCCTGGGTTTGCCCCAGGTCACCGCAGCGGGCCCTGTGCCGGAATCTCACCGGCTTCCCGATTCTCCCTGTGAGGGGCACCTCGAGACTGTGCTGGCAAGAGTATCCGGCGGTCTTCGGTTTGTCAGACCCGTCCGTCGTCCGGACCTTGTGCGCGGCCCTGCTCCCACGCCTCGTGGCGCTGGCGTGCGCCGAAGTCGCACACCATGACGACGGCCGTCATCGCCAACAGCCCGATCACGGTTGGCTGCACGAACCACATGTCAGGCCACATCTCGTCGGTCAGCAGCTGCAGCTCGATGCCGTTGAGCACCCAATCGCCGATGAGTGCGACACCGATCGCCCCTGTCGCCCACCAACGGAACCGGCTCAGCCGGCGGACGGTGTCCTGGTGGAAAGGCCCGTTCTCCCAGGTCTGCTTGATGATCCGGCGAAGTCCCAGCATCACGCCTAAGAACGCGACCGCAGGAAGAACGCCTTCAACCTGGTCCAAGGCTCGCGCGGCATACGGATGCTCAAATGCGTCGTACGGCTTGCAGTACACCCGTTCGGCGGTTGCAGTCCGCACGTTGTCGCTGGTGGGCTTCCCAAATGTCGACTCGTCGTCGTACAACGTCTCACTCTGCGAAGTTGTGACACACATCTGTTCTTCGAGGCTGTCGCCCATGCTCCATCCCGACGACGGGATCAATGCCAGCACCGTGAACCCGATGCCGAGTGCGGCGATGGCGCCGGCCAATGTCACCAACCACGTGACGGCTCCCCAGGGCGTTGGCGTCTTGTTGGGCTGCATGAACCTGCACGCTAGGGCACCGGCCCGCAGGTCACGACGCGTTCGGCAGATATCGTCACCACCATGGGCACACAGGTCACAGTCGTCGGTATCGGCGCAGACGGCTGGACCGGACTCTCGGCGTCGGCGCGCGCGCTGGTCGAGGCTGCCGACGTCGTGCTCGGTGGCAAGCGACACCTGGCGATGCTGCCCGAGGTGGGCCAACCCCGCGAGTCCTGGCCATCGCCGCTGCGTGACGGATTGCCGGCGCTGCTCGAGAAGTACGACGGCCTGCGGGTCGTGGCACTCGCCTCCGGCGACCCACTCGTCTCCGGCATTGCCACGACTCTCGTCGACCTGCTCGGCAAGGACGCCGTCGAGATCGTCCCCGCGCTTTCCTCGGTAGCTCTCGCACGAGCCCGTATGCGTTGGTCGGCTGAGTCGACCGAGGTCGTGACGCTGGTTGGTCGCGATCCGAACGTGGTCGCACGCTCGCTCGCGCCGGGTCTGCGCCTCCTCGTGCTGTCGTCCGACGGATCGACCCCGGCCGAAGTCGCCAGGTTGCTCACGGCGGCTGGCTACGGAGCGAGCCC
>JAKFCR010000281.1:0-7673 GCA_036676545.1 Aeromicrobium sp.
GTGGCCTTGCCGTTCTTGAAGTGCTCAACCAGGATCCAGCCGAGCAGCGCAGCCGCCGGAGCGACGAGCGTGTTGACGTAGATCAGGCCGGCCGAGCCGTTGGTGCCGGGCGTACCGGTCGCCAGGGCAGCTCCACCGTTGAATCCGAACCAACCGAACCAGAGGATGGCAGCACCGATGAGCACGAGCGGAACGTTGTGCGGCTTCTGCAGGTCGCGGCTGAAGTTGGCGCGCTTGCCGAGGACGAGCGCAAGGGCCAGGGCCGCAGCACCGGCGTTGATGTGAACCGCGGTACCACCCGCGTAGTCGATCGTGAACTTGTCAGCGATGTCGAGGTGCGTGCTGAGCTGGCCAACCCAACCGGTGAACGTCGGAACACCCTTGTCGTCCGCCGTGAAGGCGAAGACCCATGCGGCGACCGGGAAGTAGACGAGCGTTGCGAACAGACCCGCGAAGACCATCCACGGGAAGAAGCGAGCGCGGTCAGCGATGGCGCCGGAGATCAGCGCGACGGTGATGATCGCGAACGTGGCGCCGAAGATGGCACCGGCCAGCGTGAGCTCACCTTCGCCAGCGAAGGCGGCCTGTGCAGCGTCTGCAAGACCGAAGTCAGAGAACGGATCGCCCACGACTTCCTTGATCCAGTCGCCGCTGCTGCCGTCGACGAATGACATGTTGAAGCCGTAGAGGATCCAGAGCACGGCCACGAGGCCCATAGCTCCGAAGCTCAGCATCATCATGGAGACGACGCTCTTGGCCTTGACCAGGCCTCCGTAGAAGAACGCCAGTCCTGGCGTCATGAAGAGAACCAGGGCTGCACTCAGCAGCAACCAGGCAGATGACAGATCCATGCGAAATACCTCTCGTGAAGGGTCCATCCGAATGGTGCAGCTTCATTGCTGCCCGGAAGGAATGACGAGAGTCTCTCGGCGGGAAGTTTTGAGTCGGCTACCCGCAGGTTTCGGGAGTGTTACATCTCACCTTGCAGATCTGGGCGCCGATCCTGCGTGCGCTCGATTGCCTTCTCGCGCCGCCAGGCGGCGATTGCCGCGTGGTTGCCCGACAGGAGGACCTCAGGAACGTCGAGATCTCGCCACGACGCGGGCTTGGTGTAAACGGGGTATTCCAGCAGTCCGTCATCGCCGTGCGACTCCTCAACCAGTGATTCAGGGTTGCTCATGAAGCCGGGTATGAGCCGTACGACGGCCTCGATGATGGCGAGCGCCGCGACCTCTCCCCCGTTCAGAACGAAGTCGCCGAGCGAGATCTCCTCGACCCGCCATCGCGTGGCTGCATGCTCCATGACCCGCTGGTCAATGCCTTCGTAGCGCCCGCAGGCGAAGACCAGGTGCTTCTCGGCGCTGAGGCGCTCCGCGGTGCGTTGCGTGAACACCTCACCGGACGGCGTGGGCACGATGATGACCGCCTCGTCGGTGGACACCGCATCGAGGGCTTCACCCCATGGCTCGGGCTTCATCACCATGCCGGCGCCACCGCCGTACGGGGTGTCGTCGACGCTGCGGTGCTTGTCACGGGTGAACTCGCGAAGGTCGTGTGCGGCGATCTCGAGCAGACCGGCTGCCTGGGCCTTGCCGGCCAACGACAGCTGGAGCGCGTCGAGATAGGCCGGGAAGATCGAGATGACGTCGATACGCATCTCTCAGTCGTCTCTCTCAGCCTTGTCAGGATCGAGCAGACCCTGGATCTCGTTGATCGTGACGAATCCGGCGCTCACGTTGACCTCAGGGATCAGCGCGGTCACGAACGGCACGAAGACCTCGCGGCCGTCGATCTCGATCGTCAAGGTGTCCTGATAGGGGCCGTGCACGATGCCCGTCACGGTGCCGACGACAGCGTCGCCGCTGCGCGCCTCAAGCCCGACCAGCTGGTGGTCGTAGAACTCGTCGGGGTCGTCCGGGGTCTCGACGGGGTCGATCTCGGCCTCGAGGATCTTGCCGTGCAGCCCTTCGGCGGCCGTACGATCGGCGATCTCCTTGAACGAGACGACCAGGCGGCCACTGTGATGACGCGCGGTCGCGACGGTCAGCGTGCGGTCGCCGCAAATGACTGACGAGCCCGCGGCGAAACGCCGTTCGGGCTCGTCAGTTCGAATATCTACGTTGAGCTCACCGCGGATGCCGTGGGCTCGACCAATGCGGCCGATGACGACCTGCATGAGTCAGTTCCGGCGGTCGACGTCCACAAAATCGATGCGCGCGCCGCCCCTGCCGGCGATCGCGCCAGCGACCTTGCGGATGGCGGTTGCGGTACGACCCTGACGTCCGATGACCTTGCCGAGGTCGCTGGGATTGACCCGGACCTCGAACAGCTCACCGTTGCGTGTCTGCTTGGCTCGCACGTTGACGTCGTCAGGATTGTCGACGATGCCGGCGACCAGGTGCTCGATGACCTCGACGATGGGCGCGGCCACGATCAGGCCTTTGCCTCGTCAGCAGGTGCCTCTTCAGAAGCTGCCTCTTCAGCAGGCACAGCCTCGACTGCAGGCTCTTCAGCCTTTGCCTCGTCGGCGGGCGCAGCTTCAGCGGCAGGCTCTTCAGCCTTTGCCTCTTCGGCAGGTGCAGCCTCAGCGGCGGACTCTTCAGCAGCAGGTGCCTCGTCGGCGGGCGACTCGACCGGGGCGTCAGCCTCAACCTTGTCGGCCTTCTTCTTGGCCGTGGTGGCTTCCTTGGCCTCGTCCTCAGCAGCAGCAGCCTTCTTGGCAGCGGCAGCCTTGCGAGTCACGGCGTCAGCCTTGTTGTCGCTGTGGAGCTCCTTGAGCGCTTCCTGGAAGATCTCTTCCTTGTCGCGCTTGGGCTCGGCGAACTTCATGGTGTTCTTGCCACCGATGTCGCCGGTGATCTTGAGCAGTGCGGCGACGGCTTCGGTCGGCTGAGCGCCGACTCCGAGCCAGTACTGGGCGCGCTCGCCATCGATCTTGATGATCGACGGGTCGGCCTTGGGGTTGTACGTACCGATCTCTTCAATCACACGACCGTCACGCTTGGTGCGTGAGTCGGCGATGACGATGCGGTAGAACGGCGTGCGGATCTTGCCCATGCGCTTCAGGCGAATCTTGACTGCCACGAGTGTGGTGTCTCCTCAGAATCTTGTATGTGGTGACTTGCCGGGGTCGCGTGGGGACACGGCCGACGAAATCTGTGTGCCGGAGCATGTGGGAGAGAGGGCCCTCACGCGTACCGGACGCAAGGAGTCATTCTGCCAGACCACTGCCCTTGGCTCCAATTCGGCGGTGCCGACGATGTTGCTCAGAGGAGTCGCTTGCCCCTCTTGATCCGGCGACGGACGTCCCAGATGTAGAGGTTGAACGGGTACTCGCGCACGAATCGAGGCGAGAAGCGTGTGAGACGACCACATACGCGGAAGAACCGGTCGAAGCGCTTCTGCTGCTTGTCGGTCCACTCAGCGTGCATCTGGTCGCGCAGCACCTGCGGCAGGAAGCCGATCGTGAAGAAGCGGCTCAGACGTACGAACGGCCAGCGGGCCCAGGCCGGGAGCTGCTCGAGATTGGTCAACGACCAGAGGTATTCGCGTGTCACGTCGTCGATCTCGCACTTGGCGAGGCCCTGTTCCCAGTAGTCGTCGAAGGCAGCGCGATCAGCCGGCCACTGATCTTGTGTCACCTGCAGCGAGGTGCCCAGCTTGGCCGCCTCGTCATAGATGTAGTCGGCAATGTCCTCGTCGATCTCACCGTGCATGGCCTCGTAGCCGAGCTTGAAGCCCATGTAGAGGCACGCGGCGACCCAGAGCTGCAGGTCCTTGTTGAACGCGTTGAACTTCACCTCGGCGCCCGGCTGCGACTTGACGTACTTGTGGACCTCGTTGACGGCCTCGCGGTAGGCGTTGATCTCTTCCTCGGTGCCGAGCGTCGCCACCGCGAGGTAGCTCAGGGTCGTGCGCAGCCGCTTCATCGGATGCTTGAACACGTTGCCGCTGTCGACCTTGCCGTAGATCACGCCGTAGCCGACCGGCTTGAGTGCCAGTTGCATGATCACGTTGGCCGTCGCGCCCTGCAGCATCACCGGATCGAACGTGTAGCGCAGCCGATGATCGTCGGGCAGGACTGTCGCGGTCGCCATTGATGCTCCAAATCTGAGAACGTCTGTTAGCACTTATGGAACACTCCGCACACGCACGTGTCAAGATATGCGTATGAGCACGCCTGCGTCAGTCCGCCCTTACGGCGGCGTCAACGCCGATCAGCGGGCAACCGAGCGCCGCGAACGGCTGCTCGATGCGGGTCTCGATCTGCTCGGATCGCCCGACGACTCGGTGTCGTTGACCGTACGCGGCGTGTGCGCCCAGGCAGGCGTGGTCGCCCGCTACTTCTACGAGTCATTCACTGACAGCGATGCACTCGCGGTCGCGGTCTACGAGCGGGTGATCACGCACCTTGTCGACGAGACCCTCGAAGCGCTGTCGACGTCACCGCATGAAGAGCAGCAGCGGATCCGTACCGGGGTGAGCGCGATCATCGCTCACCTTGCCGAGGATCCCCGGCGCGGACGCCTGATCTTCAACACGGCGCTGACTCATCCGGCGCTCGTCGCCCAACGGCTGGAGATGGTCCGCATGTTCGCGGGACTGCTGGCGGCTCAAGCCGAGTCGTTCTACGAGACCGAGCGAACGGCTCGCCTCGATGCCATCGCACGATTCCTCGTCGGCGGATTCGGCGAGACACTCACCGCATGGCTGCAGGGCGATCTTGACCTTACTCAGGACGAGCTGGTCGACCTCTGCGTCGGACTGTTCGCCTCGTCAGCCGCGTCGCTGCGCTAGAACTCGCCGTGGCGACCGGCACCGTCGCTGAAGGCCTTTGCGCCTTCGGCAGCGTCCGGGTTGGACATCAGCATGTGCACACCGGCTGATCCCTCCGACCGCAATGCGGCATCGAGGGGTAGGTCCCATTGGCGGTATGCCGACGCTCGATCGGCCTTCATACAGGCGGACGGGAAGGCGGCGATCTGCTCTGCGAGGGCGAACGCCACGGTCAGGGACTCCCCCACCGGCACGACCCGGTTGGCGAGCCCCATCTGAAGCGCTTCGTGTGCTCCGACGGGTCGACCGGTGAGGATCATGTCGAGCGCGCGACCCTGGCCGACGATGCGCGGCAGACGTACCGTCCCGCCGTCGATCAGCGGGACGCCCCAGCGCCGGCAGAACACACCGAAGATGGCGTCCTCCTCGACAACCCGGAGATCGGCCCAGAGCGCCAGCTCGAGACCGCCTGCAACGGCGTGACCGGCAACGGCTGCGATGACGGGCTTGGTGAGCTCCATGCGGGACGGGCCCATCGGACCGTCTCCGCCACCCGCGGGATCCAGCTCGTTGCGTCGCGACGAGTCGTCGAACGCCTGCAGGTCGGCGCCGGCACAGAACGTGCCTTCAGCACCAGTGAGCACGGCGACAGCGAGATCGTCATTGCCCTCGAACTCCTCGAACGCATCGCGGAGCTGTAGTGCGGTCGGACCGTCAACGGCATTGCGCACCTCCGGACGGTCGATCGTGATGGTGCATATGGCGTCGTCGATGTCGAGACGTACGGTCTGCTTCACCTCTGTGCTCATGCATCCATTCTTCCCACACGTCCAGGTCACCCAGAAGTCGGACCATCGCAGCCCTCTATCCTGACCCGGTGAACCTTCCACCGTGTCCGTCCTGCGCCTGCGAATACACGTACGAGATGGGCGAGCTGATCGTGTGCCCCGAATGCGCGTACGAGTGGTCGCCGTCCGAAGCCGAAGCCGCTGAGGCCGAAGCGCAAATCAAGGATGCGTACGGCACCGTCCTGAACGACGGCGACACCGTGACGATCATCAAGGACCTCAAGGTCAAAGGTCAGGCACAGTCGATCAAGGTCGGCACCAAGGTGCGCAACATTCGCCTCGTCGACGGGGTCGGCGACCACGACATCGACTGCAAGGTCGATGGGTTCGGACCGATGCAGCTGAAGTCCAGCGTGGTCAAGAAGGCTTGACGGTTTTTGCTGGCTGGTGCGGCGCCCATCCCGGCGGCCCGAACACGTAGCCCAACTTGTCCCTGAGCCGCGTCGCGCGGCGGGCGTCCTGCCAGATGCGCTTGTATTCGCCGTACTGCAGTGACCAAACGTTGTAGGTCTCGACCGGCACCGTCAGCCCGTACGTGGGGCGATGCAGCTCGGGCTGGAACGACTTGAACATCCGGTCCCAGATGATCAGCATTCCGGCGTAGTTGCGGTCGAGGTAGATCGGATCGGAGCCGTGATGCACGCGATGGTGCGACGGGGTGTTGAAGATGAACTCCCACCAGCGCGGGAGCTTCTCGATCTTCTCGGTGTGCAGGTGGAACTGCCAGATCAGGTTGATCGAGAAGACGAAGTAGATCATCCACGGCGGTACGCCGAGGAGCGGCAACGGAAGCCACACGACGACCTCGAACCATTGGTTCCACTTCTGCCGCAGGGCGGTCGAGAAGTTGAAGTAGACGCTCGAGTGGTGCGCCTGATGTCCGGCCCAGCCAAGGCGCACGCGGTGGGCGAAGCGGTGGTAGGTGTAGAACAGCAGGTCGACGCCGAGCAGCACGCCAACCCAGGTCCAGGGGTTCGACGCCGAGAGGTGCCACGGCGCGAGGTGCACGTAGATCACGGTGTAGAGCAGGAACGCTGCCGTACGGAAGACCGCGGAGAACCCAATCGATCCGAAGAACATCGTCAGGCTGGCTCGGGTGTCCTCCTTGAGGTAGCCCTTGACCTTGACGCCGCCCGCAGCCACGTCTGCCTCACGGTCGTGCTTGGCCTCGTTCTTGACCGCTGCCATCTCGATGAACATGAAGAGCAGGAAGAACGGGATCGCGGCACCGGCCGGATCCTTCAGATTGTGCGAAAACGCCTCCCACATCCCGCCATCGTCGCATGCAAGGCGGGCCGCCGACAGCAGTTCCGTGACGGTCGTATGCTCGCGGCATGGCTGACGTGACGATCCTCCACAACACCGCGTGCTCGACCTCCAGGCACGCCCTCGACGAGGCATTCGAGATCGGCATCGCCCCCGATGTCGTGCAGTACCTCAAGAAGCCACTCACGCGTGACGAGCTGCTCGACCTGATCGGCAAGCTCGAGGATCCCGCTTCCGACCTCGTACGCAAGGACGGCTTCTTCAAAGGGCTCGAGCTGAACCCCGACGACTACACGACGCCTGAGGCCGTGGCCGATTTGCTCGTCGAGCATCCACGCCTGATGCAGCGCCCGGTTCTCGTACGCGGCAAGCGCGCCATCATCGGCCGCCCGAAGGACCGAGTCGCGGCTTTCCTCGCCTAGCCAGGCTGTGTGACCCTGCCCGCCGATAGGTTGCCAGTCGGCCAGTCGCATGGCGGCCATCTCACCTAGGAGACCGCTCATGACCGGCACATACGACTCCGGAGACAAGATCACCGCGGGCCAGATGGTTGGGATCATCGTGTCCGTGCTCTTCGGACTCGCCGCCGTCACGGGCATCGGCTACGTCGCTTACAACAAGCTCACGGAGGCTGACCGCGACAAGCTCGGCAACCTCACCTCACAGGGCAAGGTCAACGTGACGGATCTCAAGGCCGGCGACTGCGTCGTGGACGACCTCGCCGAGGGCGAGTTCACGCGCGTCAAGGTTGCTCCGTGTGCCGAGAGCCATTTCTACGAGACC
>JAKFCR010000282.1:0-3550 GCA_036676545.1 Aeromicrobium sp.
AGACCGAACGCGAACACGGCCGTCAGGGCGAGCCTGCCGAGCCAGGGCGGCGCTGCGCGAGCAGGGATCGTCCGAAGGGCCACCCAGCCCAACCCCAGCGCGACGGCGGCCGGGGTCAGCGGGAAGATCCAGGGCACTAGGGCCACGTACACCAGCTGGTTCTTCGTCGTCATGAGTGAGGAGTCGGGGCTGAGCCATCGGTCTGCGAGCAATGGCAGCGCCAGAGCGAACACGAACGGTATGGCCAGAGTGAGGCCGATCGCGGCGTACGTCGGCTTCAGCAGGGTGAAGTCGACACCGTCGGAGTGCACGAGACCGGCACCGACCACGACCGTCACGCCAACCGCCAGGCTGGCCGCCTTGAACCATGCCGGACCGATTCTCAGGTCTCGGACGGCGAGGTAGATCCCACCTCCGAGCACACCGAACACCGTGCCGATCAACAGCAGGTTGAGTGTCCCGCTCAGGGTGAACTGCCCCATGGTGAATCCGTCATCGCTGACGGTTCCGGCGTGTTCGGTGTTGAGGCTGGCGAGCAAGCTCATGGCCAGACGCCCACCGACCCCGCCAACCAAGAAGCCGATAATCGCGCCGGCCAAGGTGGCCACGGCGAGTCTGTGGAGTGCGAGGGTTGCGGCGGGGCGCCAGGCGTACGAGGTCTCGGTCATGTATCTGTCCTTTGGACCATGCCCCCAGGTCGCGATCATCGCACAGACAGAGCGATAACCTGCGCGAGTGAGCCTTGCCCTGCAGCCGATGTCTCCCGAGCGGTACGTCTCGTGGAACGAACGGCTGATCGTCGAGTACGCGAAGGAGAAGGTCGACTCTGGCAACTGGCCAGCAGAAGGTGCTTTGGAGCGCTCGACGAAGGAGAACGCGCGGGATCTGCCGCAGGGTCTCGACACTCCTGGCCACGACATCTTCGTAGGACTCGTCGGCGGCGAGGAAGTCGGCGTCCTGTGGTTGTTCACGGATCCGACGCTCAAGACGCCCGAGACGATGATCTACGACATCGAGATCGCAGACGCGCATCGCGGCAAAGGTCTCGGGCGCGAGTTGCTCACGGCGGCGGAGGAGTGGTGCGCCGATCACAGCATCGGCCTGCTCAAGCTCCACGTGTTCGGCAAGAACACCACCGCCATCAGCCTGTATGAGTCTGCAGGCTTCGAGACGACCAACATCAACATGGCGAAGATCATTCGATGACCGACGCACCATATGGCGACGAGGCGCGTGCGCGCTTCGTGGACGAGCCACCCAAGCGCGCCGGCCGTACGCCGTTCGAGCGCGATCGCGCCCGGGTCGTCCACTCGGCAGCGCTGCGCCGGCTCTCGGCCAAGACGCAGGTCATGGGCGCCGGGTTCGACGACTTCGTACGCAATCGACTGACGCACTCGCTCGAGGTCGCCCAGGTCGCCCGTGAGCTCGGCAAGGCGCTCGGCTGCGATCCCGACATCGTCGACTCGGCTGCGCTCGCTCACGATCTCGGCCATCCGCCGTTCGGCCACAACGGCGAGGTCGCGCTCGACGAGGCAGCGCAGGCGTGTGGCGGATTTGAAGGCAACGCCCAGACCCTCCGCATTCTCAGCAGGCTCGAGTCCAAGGCGTTCGCTGCCGACGGCACGAGTGTTGGCCTCAACCTCACGCGCGCGACGCTGTCGGCCTGCGTGAAGTATCCGTGGGCTCGCGGCGAGGCGCCCGACGGCAGCGCGAAGTTCGGTGCCTACGCCGACGACATGCCCGTATTCGAGTGGCTGCGCGAAGGTGCACCCGAGAAGCGTCGCCCGATCGAGGCACAGGTCATGGATCTCGCGGACGACATCGCGTACTCAGTGCATGACGTCGAGGACGGCGTCGTCGGTGGCTGGTTCGCTCTGGGTACGGGCGAGCTCGACCGCGCGGCGATTCACGACGTCGCCCGCGACTGGTACGACTCCGACGCAACTGACGATCGACTCGATGCCGCATCGCTCAGGTTGCAGGAGATGTCCGAATGGCCGACCTCCAGCTTCGACGGCAGCCGTGCAGAGGGTGCCGTGCTCAAGAGTCTGACGAGCGCGCTGATCGGTCGCTTCGCCAACGCAGCCGAGCTCGCGACGAAGGAGCGGTGGGGTGAGGGTCCGCTCATACGGTTCGCCGCCGACCTCGAAGTGCCCGCCGACACCCGTGACGAGATCACCGTGCTCAAGTCGATCGCCGCGCACTACGTCATGCGATCCGACGATCGAGTCGGTCCTCAAGGGCGTCAACGCGAGCTGCTCCACGCCCTCGTCGAAGTGCTGGATCGCGGTGAAGGTCGCGACCTCGAGCCAGAGTTCGCAGCCGATTTCCTGCGCGCCACAGACGATGCCGGCAGGCGTCGAGCCCTCATCGACCAGGTCGCCAGCCTCACCGATGTCTCCGCCCGTGCATGGGGTTTGCGCCTCCTCAACTGACCGGGTCATTCGAGTGGGTCGGGGCGACTAACATTCACCTCATGCCAGGGCGGATCAAGGACGAGGACATTCAGCTCGTCCGCGAGCGCGCCCGCATCGACGAGGTCATCGAGCAATACGTCACCCTCCGCAACGCCGGCGGCAACCGCATCGGCCTGTGCCCGTTCCACGACGAGAAGTCGCCGTCGTTCAACGTCCGACCAGTGCAGGGGTTCTATCGCTGCTTCGGCTGCGACGCATCGGGTGACGTCTACAAGTTCCTGATGGAGATCGAGGGCCTCACCTTCGTTGAGGCGGTCGAGCGTTTGGCTTCCAAGTACGGCATCACGCTGCGCTACGAGGACGGCGACGCAGGGCCGCGCCGCGACCCTCAGCAGCGCAACCGCCTGCTCGAGGCGCACCGTGAAGCGGGCGCGTTCTACGCCGCAGCACTGCAGTCGTCGACTGATGCCGAGGTGGGTCGCCAGTTCGTGAAGGATCGTGGCTTCGACCAGGCTGCCGCCGAGGTCTTCGGCATGGGATTCGCGCCGCGTGGGGGAGAGGCGCTCGTCGCCCACCTCAAGGCCAAGGGATTCACTGATGACGAGCTCACGATCGGCGGCCTCGCCGCCAAGGGCAGTCGCGGCCTCTATGACCGGTTCCGCGGGCGGCTGCTCTGGCCGATCCGCGAGATGACCGGCGAGATCATCGGTTTCGGTGCCCGCCGCATGTTCGACGACGACCGCGTCGAAGCCAAGTACCTCAACACCTCCGAGACTCCTATCTACAAGAAGAGCCAGGTCCTCTACGGGCTCGACATGGCTCGCAAGGCGATATCGTCCTCGAGTCAGGCGGTCATCGTCGAGGGCTACACCGACGTCATGGCGTGTCATCAGGCTGGCGTGATGACCGCGGTCGCGACCTGCGGCACGGCATTCGGCGAGGACCACGCCCGCGTGATGCGCCGACTGATGCTCGATCACGATGCGTTCCATGGCGAGGTCATCTTCACGTTCGATGGCGACGAAGCCGGTCAGCGGGCGGCCCTCAAGACATTCAGCGGCGACCAGCAGTTCGTCGCGCAGACCTACGTAGCCGTCGAGCCGCGCGGTATGGATCCGTGCGACCTCCGCCTC
>JAKFCR010000283.1:0-2138 GCA_036676545.1 Aeromicrobium sp.
AGGTCACGACGTCACCGGTGTGCATCTCGCACTCAGCCGCAACCCCCGCTCGTACCGAACCGGCGCCCGTGGCTGCTGCTCGATCGAGGACGCCGGCGATGCCCGCCGCGCCGCAGACGAGCTCGGCATCCCGTTCTACGTCTGGGACATGAGCGAAGAGTTCGCCGACGAGGTCGTCGACGACTTCATCGCCGAATACACCGCTGGTCGTACGCCCAATCCGTGCCTGCGCTGCAACGAGAAGATCAAGTTCGCCGCCGTGCTCGACCGGGCGCTGGCGCTGGGATTCGATGCCGTCGCGACAGGCCACTACGCCCAGCTGCGTACCGCCGATGACGGCACGATCGAGATGCATCGTGCGATCGACATGGGCAAGGACCAGTCGTACGTGCTCGGCGTGCTGACCCAGGATCAGCTGGCGCACTCGTTGTTCCCGCTCGGCGACACGACGAAGGACGTCATCCGCGCCGAGGCCGCGGGCCGCGGCATCCAGGTCGCGCAGAAGCCTGACAGCCACGACATCTGCTTCATCCCTGACGGCGACAACGCGGGTTGGCTCGGCGACAAGCTTGGCGCCAAGCCCGGCACGATCGTCGACGAAGCCGGAGCCGTCGTGGGGGAGCACGAGGGCTCGTACGCGTTCACGATCGGCCAGCGCCGCGGCCTGCGCCTCGGCATCCCTGCTGACGACGGCAAGCCGCGCTTCGTCCTCGACATCGAGCCGGTCAGCGGCACCGTGACAGTGGGACCGCGCGAGCATCTGAGCGTCGACTTCCTCGAGGCGATCAAGCCGCTGTGGTGCGGTGCAGCACCGACCGCGTCGCTCGAATGCACCGTCCAGCTGCGAGCGCACGGCGAAGAGCATCGGGCGACCGTCGTCGTCGACGGTGCCGATGTACGCGTTGAGCTGCACGATCCTGCGAGCGGTATCGCGCCTGGTCAGGCGTGCGTGATCTATGACGGCACCCGCGTCGTCGGCTCAGCCACGATCAGCCGTACCAACCGCCGCGTCTCCGCGTGAGTCTCGCCACGGGCATCGGCTCGATGCCCGGCACGGACTTCGCGGAGTCGTTCCGCATCGTCCTCGGTGAGGTCGGTGGACTTCCGTACGTTCCTGAGCTCCCAGCGCGGGGCGTGCATGCCGGGATGATCGGGCGGAGCCTTTCCGTACTTGAAGGCATCGAGGCCGATCTGCAACCCGATGGTTGGAGGCTCGGCACGAGCGAGGGCGCCGACCTCCGCCGGGCACGGTCGCTGCTGGCGCAGGACCTCGACAGCGCCGAAGAGCTCGCGGCGGGCCACACCGGACCGATCAAGATCCAGGTCGCGGGTCCGCTGACGGTCGCGGCGATGGTGGAGCGCCCGCGCGGCGACAAGATGCTCGCCGACCACGGTGCTCGCCGCGAGATCGCCGAGTCTCTGGCGGAGGGTTTGCGTACGCACGTCCTGGACGTACGTCGACGCTTCGACAATGCCGAGCTGATCGTCCAGATCGACGAGCCGTCGATCGTTGCTGTGATGACTGGCGGCATACCGACCGCGAGTGGATTCGGTCGGCACCGCAGCGTTCAGCCACCTGAGGCGGACGAGCTGCTGCGGATGATCACTTCGTCGATCGCGGACGCCGGAGCGCGACCGATCGTGCACTCGTGCGCGCCCGACGTACCGACTGCATTGCTCGCAGGCGCCGGATTCACTGCGATCTCGTTCGATCTCGGACTGGCCGAGCCCGAGGATGCGTGGGCCGAGGCGTTTGAGGCTGGTGTCGACCTGTGGGTGGGTGCCGTGCCGTCTCTCGGTGCGCGCGTCAGCGACGCCGACATCGCAGGACGAATCGACACGTTCTTCAGCCAGCTCGGCTTCGAGGGCGAGGCGTACGCCGACAGGCTCGTGGTGACTCCGACCTGCGGCATGGCCGGCGCGTCTCCGGCCTGGGCGCGGCACGCACTGACGCTGTCCCGCAGCGTCGCCGAGCGACTCGACGCCTAGAGCCGCCTGCGCCAACCGAGCCGTACGGCCGCGAGGCCAGCGAACATGACGGCGACACCGCCGATGATCCTGGCCGTGCTCTTGCCATCCGTGGACCAGACCCCAGTGAGCATCACCCCGGCGACCACGAGGATCACGCCGAGCACGAC
>JAKFCR010000284.1:0-10345 GCA_036676545.1 Aeromicrobium sp.
CATCTCGCGTAGTACTTCCTTGCGACGGTTGTAAGCATTCCAGGTCATGGGGTGCTCCTTTCGTCTCCGTCTTGTACGAGAGTTCCATACCCTCGGTACGTACTCTCAGTATGTTCCATACTCGCAATAAATACAAACCCCCGGTATGTGATCCGAGGCACATGACACACGGGGTCATAGACTGGGGGGATGCCGCACCCGTCAAAAGTGGTCCACAAGAGCGTCCTGCGAGCCACACGCAAGACAACACGACGCCAGGACTACTCCTCCAGCACCAAGCGCGCGCTCCTCGACAACGCCGCGCGACTGTTCACCGACCACGGCTACGCGGGCACCTCCCTCGACGAGGTGGTCGCCGCGGCACGAGTGACCAAGGGTGCGTTCTACCACCACTTCCCGAGCAAGCTTGCACTGTTCGAAGCGGTCTTCGACCGGGTCCAGACCAACACGACGACGCAGGTGGAGAAGGCGATCGAAGCGTCCAAGGACCCGTGGGAGCGCGCTCAGATCGGCCTTGAGAAGTTTCTCGAGGTCTGCCGTGAGCCGCAGTTCCGACGCATCTGCATCCAAGAGGGCCCCGTCGCGCTGGGTCACGAACGCTGGCACGAGGCCGAGAAGGCCTCCACCCTCGGCATCGTGCAGCGCACGGTCGACGCCCTGCTCGAAGACCTGGGCGGCGGCGAAGACCTCAACGAGGCCTTCGGCATGATCTTCTACGGTGCCATCAAGTCGTCGTCCGAGTTCGTCGCCGACGCCGAGGATCCCGCCGCTGCAAGTGAAGAGGTTCAGGGCGCGATCGGGGCAATCCTCGCCGGTATGCGTCTGCTGCCGACGATCGACATACCCGTCGGATCGACGACTAGCGGAGCCTGACGGTTCCGTTGCCCTTGGGCGCCAGCTCGACGAAGACCTTGCCCGGCTCGATCGTGATCGGCTGACCGTCGGCATCTGTGAACGAGATCGTCGAGTTCAGATGCTGCTTGGACCAGGTGGCCTCGGTGACGGTCTCGCCGTTGAAGATCACCGCACGACCAGTTCCCTTGACGACAGTCTCAGGCACCGGGTTGTTGGAGATGTCGGTGTAACCCGCGTCGACGATCTTGGCGAACATCACGATCATCGTGTCGGCCTTGAAGTCGGTGGCGCTCGGTGCGTGGCTGTTGGTACGAATCCACTTGCCGCCCTTGAGTGCCCAGTCCGTGTAGGTGCCAGGCGAGAATCGCACGGTCGCAGCCCGCGCTTTCTTGGGCTTTGTCGTCGGAGTCGCTGAGTCGGTCGGTGCCGGCTCGGTCTCCTTCTCAGCACCCTCAGGAGTCCAGGTGAAGTAGGGGCCGACAATGTCAGTCGGCTTGGACTTGCTCGCAACTGTCTTGAGGTTGGTCAGTCGGTTGTAAGGACGTGACTTGGCCGGGTCGCTGCTGAAGCCGGGAGCACCCTTGTCCTCGGAGAAGATCGTGGTGCCCGACTTCGTGATCTCCTTGTAGGTCTTGTTGGCGCCTCCCGAGGCGATGATCTGTCCGCCGACGGGAGCCGCGAGCCCGATGTCGGTCGTACGCATCGATCGGACGTGGCCAACCTTGGAGGGCAGCTTGCTGTAGTAGAACGCAGCGAGACGAGTCAGGCCACCTTCGACGAGCTCCTCGATCACGAGGTCAGCCTTGTCGAGTCCGATCTGCGGCTCGCCGCCGTACGTGTTCTCGATCTTGACGATGAAGACTGGGTTGTCGGGGCGGCCGTCGGGCATCGGAGTGCCGTTCAGCGGCGAGATCTCGACGATCTTCTCTGCAGTGCCCTTGTCAGGGTCCGGAGTGGTCGTCTTGTCGTCGCCTCCGCCGAAGCAGCCCGCGAGGGTCAGGGTTGCGGCGGTGAACAGGAGGGCACCAGTCAACTTCAAACCGTGCACGGATGTCTTTGAAACAGGCATTGCCTCAGCATGCCGCATGCACCGAGCCAAGGAGCGCACCGGGCCAGCGTGGCGCGGTACGCGGTTGTGCGTACCGGTTCAGATGATCAAGCGTTGCGCGGCTTGCGGAATCCGGCTGCGACCGCAGCGGCTTCCGTCCTGAACCATGTCTCCGCAATCGTCTGGCCGTAGAACGGGCTGTCTGGCGTGTGATAGATCATCGAGTCTTCATTGCCCTTGATCTTGTATGCCGCCGATGGTGCACGTCCGCCTGACAGCGGCTTGGCCGATCCCGGGAACTTGCCCGCTGCGACTGCCTTCTTGGCCGGGGCCTTCTTGGCAACAGCCTTCGCAGGAGCCTTCTTGGCGACAGCCTTCGCAGTAGCCTTCGTTGCCACGGCCTTCGCGGGAGCCTTCGTAGCGACAGCCTTGGCAGGAGCCTTCGTTGCGACAGCCTTCGCCGGAGCCTTCGTTGCGACAGCCTTCGCCGGAGCCTTCGTTGCGACAGCCTTCGCCGGAGCCTTCGTTGCCACGGCCTTCGCGGGAGCCTTCGTAGCGACAGCCTTGGCAGGAGCCTTCTTGGCGGGAGCCTTCTTGGCACCTGCACCCGTACCGGGAGGGGTGAACCCGGCGGCACGAGCTTCGGCCTCGGACTTGAACCAGACCTCGGCGATCGTCTGGTCGTACGACGGGCTGCCCGGCGTGTGGAAGTACATCGAGTCCCTGTTGCCCTTGATCGTGTACTCGGCGGTCGGGGCCCGGCCACCCTTGCGGGCGTTCACGGGTCCAGCCGACTCAACTCCGCCGCTCAGGGCTACGGCCTTGGCCGGTGCCGCCGCCCTGCGTCCGGTGGCAGCGTGCGCCCGCATGTATTTCTGCTGGCGAAGCAACCATCCGAGGACAAAACCGAGGATCGCGGCAAGGAGCAGCCAGACGATGATCTCTCCAATGGTGTAACCCGACATGCTCAGTTTCCCTTCACGATGAAGTCGACGCGACGGTACTGCTCCGCGTATGCGTCGCCGTCCGTCTCCGGATCGGATCCGTAGCTCTTGGTTGAAAGTCGGTCGGCATCGACGTTGGACGCCACGAGGAACGCCTTGACTGCCGCAACACGTGCGTCGCTCAGGGCCTTGCCGCGAACCGGGTCAGACGGACCTGCGTGGCCGCCGATCTCAAGCTCCAGACCAGGCACACGTAGGAGCACGTCAGCCAGGGTCAGGAGGGCCGCCTTGCTCTTCTCGTCCAAGATCGACGAGCCTCGAGCGAAGTAGACGTTGGCCGCGTCCACGTACGACGCCTGCTCCACGCTCATCGAATCCGAGTCAACCTTCAGCGTGTTGTCGAGCGCGAGTCCCGGAACGGCCGGCTCGACCAGCGCGGTCACGGCGTCCACGCCTTCCTGGGTGGTGAGGCTGCCACCGATCGCGATTGAGTCGCCATCGACGCTGAGCGCGAGACCGTTGACGCCTTCGAGATCGGGGATCAGCTTGGGGAGCGTGTTGAGCCAGTCGGCAGTGCCGACGTTCGGGTCGACCTTCAGGTTGCCGGTGACGGTGGCAGCGCCCAGCGCGACGGCCGCGTCCTTGAGCTGCTGGGCAATCGCCGCGTTGGGGACGACGCCCGACAGGTTGACCCCGTCGGCACCGCGGGTCAGGGAGACGGTCGGCGGCGCGGGCAGATTGGTGCTGGGGTTGGAGTCGATCTTGGCCCAGCGGACGCCCGTAACACCCTCGATGATCTTCTCAGCCTTGGCGAGCTCCTCAGGAGTGCCGTTGCTGAGCTTGGCCTCACGCCCAGCGAAGTCGACCTTCACGTTGCTGAGTCCCGCTTGAACGAGCGCTTCGTATGCCTTGGGAGTGAGGTCGTCTCGTGCGGAGTTTGAACCGGCAACGGATCCGATGCCGATGACGGCGGCCAACGCGATGCCTGTCAGTCCGGCAAGCTGCTTGGTCCTGGTCTGCGGTGTGGTCACTTCACCATCCCCTGGTGTAAGTCTCGGCCGCGCCGAGTCGTGTCTACCCTAACGACGCAGGTCAGCCGACGCTACGAGATTCACATGTCGGATGTGGCTGGAAGAATGGCCGGATGCCAGGCACACCAGCGTCGTTCGCACCCGCAACGCGGGAGTGGTTCGACAGCTCGTTCGCTGAGCCGACGCCTGCCCAGGTGGGTGCTTGGGACGGCATCGCCGGCGACGAGCATGTCCTGGTCGTCGCTCCGACCGGTTCAGGCAAGACCCTCGCCGCGTTCCTCACGGCCATTGACGACCTCATGAAGCCCGGAGACTCGACCGGTACCCGCGTCCTCTACATCTCCCCACTCAAGGCGCTGGCCGTCGATGTCGAGCGAAACCTCCGGTCACCGCTGGTTGGCATCACGCATGCGGCTGCACGTCGAGGGGACGAGTTCCGCGATGTGTCGGTCGGCCTGCGATCCGGTGACACCTCGACCAAGGACCGTCGAGCTCTCGTGACTCATCCGCCGGACATTCTCATCACGACGCCCGAGTCGCTGTTCCTCATGCTCACGTCGGCGGCACGCGAGACCCTGCGCGGTGTCGACACTGTCATCGTCGACGAGATCCACGCCGTCGCCGGCACCAAGCGCGGAGCTCACCTCGCTGTGTCGCTCGAACGCCTCGACGACCTCCTCGACAGACCGGCGCAGCGCATCGGACTGAGTGCCACCGTGAGGCCGCATGAAGAGGTCGCCCGGTTCCTCGGAGGCGCCGCTCCCGTACGCATCGTGGCTCCCGAGTCGACCAAGACGCTCGAGCTCCAGGTGACGGTGCCGGTCGACGACATGACCCAGCTTCCCGCGTCACCCTCGGCGGGCGACGACCCTGACGCCCCGCGCGGCAGCATCTGGCCACATGTCGAGCACTCGATCGTCGAACGCGTGCTGCAGCATCAGTCGACGATCGTCTTCGTCAACTCCCGCGGTCTCGCCGAGCGACTGACGGCGCGCCTCAACGAGACATACGCCGAGCAGCTTGGAGTCGCAGCAGGCTCCGACTCCAAGCGACCTCCAGCACAGCTGATGGGTGGCAGCGCCCAGACGTCTGGCGCCGAGCCGGTGCTGGCTCGCGCGCACCACGGATCGGTCAGCAAGGAGCAGCGTGCCCTCATCGAGGACGACCTCAAGGGCGGCCAGCTGCGCTGCGTCGTGGCAACCTCAAGTCTCGAGCTCGGCATCGACATGGGCGCCGTCGACCTCGTCATCCAGGTGTCGACTCCACCGTCGGTCGCCAGCGGATTGCAGCGAGTTGGCCGCGCGGGCCACCAGGTCGGCGAGATCTCGCGCGGCATCGTCTACCCGACGTCGCGCCACGACTTGCTCGCTTCAGCCGTGACCACGGCGCGTATGTCGGACGGACTGATCGAGCGCCTCGACATACCGTCCAACCCGCTCGACATCCTGGCCCAGCAGACCGTTGCTGCGACCGCCCTCGACACCCTCGACGTCGAGGAGTGGTTCGAAGCCGTACGCCGCAGCGCTCCGTTCACGACGCTGCCGCGCACCGCATACGACGCCACGCTCGACCTGCTGTCGGGGCGCTATCCCACCGACGAGTTCGCCGAGCTTCGTCCGCGCATCATCTGGGACCGTGAGGCCGGGACGATCACGGGCCGACCCGGTGCTCAGCGACTCGCTGTCACGAGCGGTGGCACGATCCCTGACCGCGGAATGTTCTCCGTGACCCTCGCGGCCGGCACGGAGGAGACTGGCTCCCGCAAGGTCGGTGAGCTCGACGAGGAGATGGTCTACGAGTCGCGCATCAACGACGTGTTCGCGCTGGGCGCGACGAGCTGGCGCATCCAGGAGATCACCCACGACCGGGTTGTCGTCACTCCGGCATTCGGGCAGCCCGCACGCCTTCCGTTCTGGAAGGGCGACAGCGTCGGACGGCCCTACGAGCTCGGAGAGGCGATCGGCGGATTCGTCCGCGAGATCTCCACTCTCACACCTGCGAAGGTCGCAGATCGCGCCTCTGCCGTGGGCCTGGGCAAGCAGGCAGCGGACAATCTCGTCGCCTACCTGCACGACCAGCGCCAAGCGACCGGGCAGATCCCGTCCGACCGCAACCTGGTCGTCGAACGATTCCGCGACGAGCTCGGTGACTGGAGGGTCGTCCTGCACTCCCCCTACGGCCGCCGGGTGCACGCTCCCTGGGCGTTGGCCGTCGCAGCGCGCATCATCGAGCGCTACGGAATCGACGGATCCGTCGTGGCCAGCGATGACGGCATCGTCGCCCGCATACCCGACACCGAGGTCGAGCCACCGGGAGCCGATCTGTTCGTGTTCGACGCCGACGAGCTCGACAAGATCGTCACCGAAGAAGTCGGCGGCTCGGCGTTGTTCGCGTCGCGGTTCCGCGAGTGCGCAGCGCGGGCGTTGCTGCTTCCCCGCCGCAACCCCGGATCCCGCGCACCTCTGTGGCAGCAACGACAACGCTCGGCGCAGCTGCTCGACGTCGCGCGCAACTATCCCGAGTTCCCGATCCTGCTCGAGACCGCTCGTGAGTGCCTGCAGGACGTCTACGACCTTCCAGCACTGACCGGTCTCGTACGTCGCATCGAGTCTCGGGAGATCTCGATCGTCGAGGTCACGACCGACAAGGCATCACCGTTCGCGCAGACGTTGCTGTTCGGCTACGTCGCGGCCTTCCTCTACGAAGGCGACACACCTCTTGCCGAGCGCCGGGCTTCGGCCCTGACGCTCGATCCGACCCTGCTCGCCGAACTGCTCGGCCGGGCCGAGCTGCGCGAGCTGCTCGACCCCGAGGTCATCGAGCGCGCCGAGCGAGAGCTGCAGCGCCTCGCCGAAGACCGCCGCGCCAAGGACGTCGAGGGCGTCGCCGACCTGCTGCGCATGCTGGGTCCGCTGTCGATCGCCGAAGTCGCCGAGCGGCTCGAGCCCGACGTCGCGACGAACGCCGAGTCCTGGCTTGTCCAGCTGCGAGACAACCGGCGTGCGGTGGCCGTGGTGATTGCTGGCGAGGAGCGATGGGCTGTCGTCGAGGATGCCGGACGCCTGCGCGACGCGCTCGGCGTCTCCCTCCCGCTCGGCATCTCCGAAGCTCTCCTGCAGCCCGTTGCCGATCCACTGACCGACCTGATCTCCCGCTATGCCCGCACCCACGGCCCGTTCACGACCGACGAGGTCGCGTCACGGTTCGGCCTCGGGACCGCGATCGCCCTCCAGGTTCTGCGTCGCCTCGCCCGCGACGGCCGTCTGACCGAAGGCGAGTTCAGACCACAAGCCACCGGAACCGAATGGATCGAACCGGGCGTGCTCCGCCGCATACGATCTCGGTCGCTGGCTGCTGCACGGCAGCAGGTTGAGCCCGTCGACCCGGCGACCTTCGCCAGGTTCCTGCCGTCGTGGCAGGGTGTCGGCTCGTCAGTGCGGGGTGTCGAAGGTGTGCTGTCGGCCATCGACCAGCTCGCCGGTGTCGCACTGCCCGCATCGGCCTGGGAGTCATTGGTGCTGCCGGCCCGTGTCCGCGACTACGCCCCGGCGATGCTCGACGAGCTCACCACGGCGGGTGAGGTCGTCTGGTCCGGCGCGGGATCACTGCCCGGCAACGATGGCTGGATCCAGCTCTCCCCTCCAGATCTCCTGCTCCCATCAGCCGCATCTCCGCTTGAGCTGACGCCGCTGCATACGGCGATCATCGACGCTCTCGGCGGCGGAGGAGCATTCCTCTTCCGCCAGCTGACCGACGCCATAGACGCCGACGACGACCGCGCCACCGCAGATGCCCTGTGGGATCTCGTCTGGTCCGGACGGGTCAGCAACGACACCTTCGCACCTCTACGCACGCTCGTCGGTCGCGGCGGCGCACACCGTACGGCCCGGCCGGCACCACGCGGTCGCATCCACGGTCGCCGGCTCCAACCAAGGGCTGCGCTGCAGGGCCCGCCCACCGTCAGTGGCCGATGGTTCGTGCTGCCTGATGCGCCGACTGACACGACCGCGCTCCAGCTGGCCCGCACCCAGTCGCTGCTCGGCCGCTATGGCGTCGTCACCCGCGGCTCGGTGATGGCAGAGGGAACGCCCGGCGGTTTTGCCGGCGTCTACCGGGTGCTTCGCGAGCTCGAACAGACCGGCGCCTGCCTGCGTGGCTACTACGTCGACACGCTCGGTGCCGCCCAGTTCGCAGCGCCGTCAACCGTCGACCGGATGCGCACCCATGCCATGGACGACGACGCGGTCACCGATGCCGAGGCGCTGACCCTGGCCGCGACAGACCCTGCCAACCCGTTCGGTGCCGCGTTGCCGTGGCCCGCACGCACGACCGACTCCAAGCACCGGCCCGCCCGCAAGGCCGGCTCCCTGGTCGTCATGCATGACGGCCGACTCGTGCTCTACCTTGAGCGCGGCAGCAAGAAGGTCCTGGTGTTCGATGATGACCGGATGCGGCTCACGGCGGCAGCCTCGTCGCTCGCCGCGACCGTACGCGGCCGCCGGGTTCACCGCCTCAGCGTCGAGACAGCCGACGGCGCACCCGTCGAGGGCACCCCACTGGGTGAGGCGCTCCGCGCGGCCGGCTTCGAGCGCATCCCCAAGGGTCTGAGGATGGATGCCTGAGGGCGACACGGCTTGGCGTACGGCCCGACTGCTGCACGAGACCTTGGCCGGTCACGAGCTGACCCTGAGCGACTTCCGAGTGCCCGAGTTCGCGACGCTCGACCTCAGCGGTCAGCGGGTCGACGAAGCCGTCAGCCGCGGCAAGCACCTGGTGATCCGGGTCGGCCGCCACTCGATCCACACCCACCTCAAGATGGAGGGCGCTTGGCACGTCTACCGTCTCGACGAGCGGTGGCGCCGCCCTGCCCACACGGCTCGCGTTGTCCTCGCGACGTCCGAGCGACAGGTCGTCGGGTTCTCCCTCGGCATCACCGAAGTGCTCGACCGCCAGGCCGAGCCAGATGCACTCTCCTACCTCGGGCCCGACCTGCTCGGCCCCGACTGGGACCTCGATGAAGCCGTACGCCGGGTCAGCGCTGACCCATTGATCCCGGTGTTCGTGGCCCTGCACAACCAGCGCAACCTCGCCGGATTCGGCAACGAGTACGTCAACGAGATCTGCTTCCTGTCGGGTCTGTTGCCGACACGGCCAGTCGCCGGGGTGAAGGACATCGCGCACGTGATCTCACGGGGCCAGACCATGATTCAGGCCAATCGCGAGCGCACGATCCGCACCTTCACCGGCATCGCCCGTAGCGGTCAGAACGAGTGGGTCTTCGCTCGGGCAGGTCGACCCTGTCGCCGGTGTGGCACGACGATCCTGCGGGGCGAGCTCGGCGACGCGCCCACCCGTATGCGCAACACCTTCTGGTGCCCCAGCTGCCAGACCTAGCTGGCCAGCGAAGCCGCGGTCTCGTTCGCCTTGCCGAACACCATGGCCTGCTCGAGATCCGTACGCTTCATGTCGCGCGAGTCGAGGAACCAGTTCTGGCGAATCGTCCAGGGTGACGTGACACCTTGCTGCGGCAGCTCGTTGACCACCCGCTGCACATAGCCAGAGGTCAGATCGAGGATCGGGCGTGGAGCATCGCCGGCGCCCTTCGGGTCGGGCATCCCGTAGTCGTAGCCCTTCTGGTCCAGCAGGTTGATGAGCTTGCAGACGTACTGCGATGACAGGTCGGCGCGCAGCGTCCACGATGCGTTGGTGTAGCCGACGCACCAGGCGAAGTTGGGCAGTCCGCTGAACATCAGGCCCTTGTAGACGTACAGCTCGTGCGGGTCGATGTCCTTGCCGTCGACGCTGAGCTTGAGCTGACCGAATGCGACAACCTGCAGACCCGTCGCGGTGATGACGATGTCGGCGTCGAGGCGCTTGCCCGACTCGAGCTCGATGCCCTTGGCGTCGAACGTCTTGATGTGGTCGGTGACGATCGATGCCTTGCCGTGGCGGATCGTACGGAACAGGTCACCGTTCGGCACGATGCACAGGCGCTGGTCCCACGGGTCGTACACGGGAGTGAAGTGTGGATCGAGGTCGTATCCCTCGGGCAGCTTCCTCTTCGCGAGCCTGATGAGCAGCTTGCGCGATGCCTTCGGGAAGCGCTGGCAGAACTGGTACATCCCGACCGAGAATGCGGCGTTCTTGCGTCGGATCGCACGATGGGCGAAGCCATCGGGCAGCACCTTGCGCATGATGTCGGCGATCTTGTCTTCCTCAGGAAGCGCCATCACGTACGAGGGCGAGCGCTGAAGCATCGTGATGTGCTTGACGTCATCAGCCATCGACGGGACGAGCGTGACAGCGGTGGCGCCGCTGCCGATGACGACGACTTCCTTGCCTGCGTAGTCGAGGTCCTGGGGCCAGAACTGCGGATGGATCACCTGGCCCTCGTACGAGTCGAGGCCGGGGAACTCAGGTGTGTAGCCCTTGTCGTAGCTGTAGTAGCCGCTGCAGAGGTAGACGAA
>JAKFCR010000285.1:0-16023 GCA_036676545.1 Aeromicrobium sp.
AGGAAGGTCGGATCGTCGATGCCATGCCCTGGCAGCTTGGTCGCCATGGCGGCAACCCAGCGCTCGGCGATCTCGACATCGGACGCTCCCGCACGCAATGCTGATCGAAGGTCGGACTCCTCGCGAGCGAACAGGCAGTTGAGGATCTGACCGTCGGCGGTCAGGCGTACGCGATTGCAGTCGCCGCAGAACGGACGTGTCACTGAGCCGATGATGCCGACGGTTTGCGGGCCGTCGTCGACCAGGAACTTCTCCGCGGGAGCAGAACCGCGCCCGTCCAATGGAGTCAGCGTGAAGTGTTCCTCCAGCAGTGCCAGGGTCTCGGCCGCGGTGATCATCTCAGCGCGGTTCCAGCCGTGCTGGGCGTCGAGTGGCATCTGCTCGATGAACCTCAGCTCGTAGCTGTGCTTGATGCACCAGCGAAGGAGATCGGGGGCTTCGACGTCGTTGATCCCACGCAACAGGACCGCGTTGACCTTGACGGGTGCGAGCCCGGCATCCGAGGCGGCCTGAAGGCCCTCGATGACGTCGGACAGACGATCGCGCCGGGTGATCTTCGCGAAGGTCTCCGGATCGGTGGTGTCGAGGCTGACGTTGACTCGATCGAGTCCAGCCTCGGCGAGCGCCTTCGCGGTGTGCTTGAGGCCCAGACCGTTGGACGTCATGGCCGTACGAGGGCGTGACGGCAAGGCGTTGGTCGCGGCGACGATAGCGGGGAGTCCGCGACGAAGCAGCGGCTCGCCTCCGGTGAACCTGACGTCTCGTACGCCGAGCATCTCGACGCCGATGCGAATGAGTCGGTTGAGCTCGTCATCCGTGAGGGTGTCCTCGGTCGGCATCCACTCGAGGCCCTCGGCGGGCATGCAGTACTGGCACCGCAGGTTGCACCGATCGGTCAACGACACACGTAGGTCAGTGGCGACCCGTCCGTGTGTGTCGATCAGTTGCATGTACCCAGCGTAGTGACCCCTGCCATCGGCGCTGTCTCAAAGCACGATGCGGCCGGGGATCTGGGAGACTCAGGGTATGGACTTCACGCATCTCGATGCTTCGGGACACGCACGGATGGTCGACGTGACGGAGAAGAATCCGACCACGCGATCCGCAACGGCCCGAGGGTCAGTCACGTGCTCACCTGAGGTCGTCGAGCTCCTTCGGTCGGGGGAGACGCCGAAGGGCGATGTGTTGGCCGTAGCGCGGATCGCCGGCATCCAGGCCGCCAAGTCGACTCCTGCGCTCCTGCCACTGGCCCATGTCATCGGCATCCACGGCGCGACAGTCGACCTGGTCATCACCGACTCCGGAGTCGACATCGAGGCCACCGTACGAACCGCCGATCGTACGGGCGTCGAGATGGAAGCGCTCACGGCAGTGTCCGTTGCTGGTCTCGCGGTGATCGACATGGTCAAGGGCATCGACCGCACGGCCAGCCTTCAGAACATCAGGGTCGTCGCGAAGTCGGGCGGTCGTTCCGGCGACTGGCAGCGTACGGAGGAGCCAGCGTGATCACTGTCCGCTTCTATGCCGGTGCGCGCGAGGCCGCGGGAATCGACTCGGAGAGCCGGTCGGAGACGTCGGTGGGGGAGCTGAGAGCAGGACTCGTACGCGATCATCCCGATCTCGAGCCCATCCTCGGTCACTGCGCGCTCCTGGTCGACGGCACACTTCGCGCCGACGATCACGAACTGGACGAGGCCGAGCTGGCTGACGTCCTCCCGCCGTTCGCAGGCGGCTAGCCAAGTCCCTTCCAGGACGCGTCGCCCGTGGTGTCGGTCTGTCGCTTCCAGATGGGCAGGTCGGCCTTGATGGTCTCAATGACGTCGCGGCAGACGTCAAAGGCAAGTGCACGATGGGGCGACGACACGGCGACCACCACGGCGAGGTCGCCGACCTCCAGCCGGCCGATGCGGTGGCTGACGGCGAGCCGTACCGGGTGATCGCCCATCACCCGCTGGGCGATGTCGATCAGGAAGGTCTTCGCATCGGGGTGCGCCTCGTACTCGAGGAACTGAACGACACCATCGACCTCCGGATCATGGTCGCGAACCTTTCCGATGAACGTCGCGACGGCGCCAGCTGCTGAATCCTCGACCGCCGCGAGGTGCGCCGCCACGTCGAGCGGAACCTCGCTGATCTCCGCCAGGCTGAGCTCGGGGATCATCAGTGATCGCCACCGTCGAGCTGTTCGATGACGTGTCCTGCCACGGACAGGATGATCGGTACGGCGGATGCGACGGCCGCGCGGGAGCCGGGGACGTTGACGACCAGCGCTTCGCCAACGATCCCTGCATGACCGCGCGAAAGCATCCCGCCGGGCTTCTCCAAGACGGCCGCGCGGCGAATCTCCTCGACGATGCCGGGGAGATGACGGGTGATGACACGGTTCGTACCTTCTGGAGTTTCGTCTCGCGGCGCGACACCGGTACCGCCGGTCGTGATCACCAGCCTGGCTCCAGCCCTGGTTGCCTCGAGAAGCGCTTCCTCGACCGAGTCTGCTCCATCGGGAATGACGACCGGTTCGCCGCAGCTGTAGCCGGCCTCGCGCAGGAGCTCGGCAACGGCTGGGCCACTCGTGTCAGTGGAAGTGCCGGCGGCAGCGCGGTCAGAGACGGTGATGACCGCTGCTCGACGGGTTGTCATGTCACCACCATGACATCGACTTCTTGGCCGGGCTCGACGACCTCGACCTCGGCGGGGATCACCGCGTAGCCATCGGCGCGTGCCAGCGAGCCCACGAGGTGGGATCCGGAATGGCCAGCAGACGCGGGACTGGCAGTCCACTTGCCTGCGTCGGTGGTGTCGAGCGTGACGGGCGTGTACTGGCGCCGTCCTGCGGGCGACTTCCAACCGCTTGTCGTCGTGACGCGGATGACCCGACGATCGATCTCGATGCATCCCTGCATCGCCAGTAGTGCCGGTCGTACGAACACTTCCCACGACACAGCTGTACTGACGGGGTTGCCTGGGAGGCCGAAGAGCACGAGACCTGACGGGGCGACGCCGAAGCCCTGGGGCTTGCCGGGCTGCATGCGTACGTGGGTGAACTGCATGAGCTCGTTGGCTGACAACGCTGACTTCACGACGTCGTACGCGCCTGCGCTGATGCCACCCGTGAACACCACGACGTCTGCCTTGAGCTGCTCGAGCTCCTCGACGATCGCGAGAACCTCCGCGTCGTGATCCGCGACTGAGGCGTGGAGGACAACTTCCGCGCCGGCTTCGCGAGCAAGCTCGGCGAGCATCGGGCTGTTCGAGTCGGGGATCTGACCACGAGCCAGGGGAGACCCGTCGGTGACGAGCTCGCTTCCTGTCGAAACGATTGCGATGCGCGGTGTCTTGGCCACCTGGGCTTCGACGAGGCCCGCGGCGAGCGCCGACGCCAGCTGTCTGGGTCCGAGGTGAGTTCCCGCGCTGAGCAGCAGGTCGCCGACGGCAATGTCCTCGGCCGGGTGCCGTACGAAGACCCCCTGCTGCCGCGGCGCCTCGACGACTGTCACCCGGTCGAGACGGTCTGTGAGCCCTTCGACGGTGTGCTCGAACGGAACAACGGTGTCGGCGGAGCTCGGCATGACGGAGCCGGTCATGAGGCGAGCTGCCTGTCCCGGCGCGACGAGAGGATCAAGATCTGTGCCGGCTGGGATGTCGGCAACGATCTCAAGGGTCACCGGGCTTTGGGGTGAAGCGCCGGACACGTCGGCAAACAGCACGGCGAACCCGTCCATCGAGGAGTTCTCGAACGCGGGGATGTTGTGTGCGGCGATGAGGTCCGCGGAGAGCGTGCGTCCGCCTGCCTGTCGTAGCGCAACGGTCTCGGACGCCAGGGGTCGTACAGCCCGAAGGATGTTCGCCAAGTGGTCCTCGACCTCGATCACTTCGGATGGCATGCAGCGATCCTGTCACGATCGAAATCACCTCGCTGAGCGAAACCGCAGATACTGCTCTAAAGTTGCTTGTATGCCGCAGATACGGATATCAGATGCAGCAAAGTTCCTCGGGGTCAGTGACGACACAGTTCGTCGCTGGATCAGTAGCGGGGCGCTGGAATCTGTCGAGGACGCGTCGGGGCGAATGGCGATCGACGGCCGGCGGCTTGCTGAGTTCGCGAGCGATCAGGCGAAGGCGCTGCCGGACTCCGGATCGCTGTCTTCGGCACGAAACCGCTTCGTCGGACTCGTCACTGCCGTGAAGACCGATGCCGTCATGGCTCAGGTCGACCTGCAGTGCGGACCGTTTCGCGTCGTCTCGCTGATGAGCAGCGAAGCCGTCGAGGAGCTCGGTCTGGAATCGGGGTCTGTTGCGGTAGCCATCATCAAGTCGACCAACGTCATCATCGAGAGTCTCGAATGAAGCGACTCCTGTTGATAATCGCGGCGCTGCTCGGCGCCGCCGCGTGCTCGGACCCGTGGGCGGAGGAGCCGGAGCCTGACGGCCCACCACAACAAGTCACGCTGACGGTGTTCGCAGCGGCGTCATTGAAGGGCGCGTTCACCGAGATCGGCGAGAAGTTCGAGTCCGAGTACTCACTCGTGACGGTGAAGTTCAACTTCGCCGGCTCGTCAGACCTTGTCGCCCAGCTTCAGCAGGGGGCGCCAGCAGATGTGTTTGCATCGGCCGACGCCGACAACATGGACGTCGCCATCACAGCGCACCTGTTGGACGGGTCGGTGACGAACTTTGCGACCAACACCCTTGAGATCGCGACACCCCCGGGCAATCCGGCAAAGGTCGACTCGCTCGACGATCTGGCCACGTCTGGGATCAAGGTCGTGCTGTGTGCCGAGCAGGTGCCGTGCGGCTCAGCCGCAAAGAAGGTCGAAGAAGAGTCGGGTGTCGACATCAAGCCAGTCAGTGAGGAGCAGTCGGTCACCGACGTGCTCGGCAAGGTCATCTCGGGTGAAGCCGATGCTGGCCTGGTCTACGTCACCGACGTCAAAGCAGCGGGTGACAAGGTCATTGGAGTTGAGTTCCCGGAGTCGGCAGATGTCGTGAACACGTACCCGATTGCGGCGATTAGGGGGGCTGTCGGTGACGGGCTCGCCGAAGCGTTCATCAGCTTCGTCACCGGTACTGAAGGCCAGGCGGTGCTCGCCGCAGCCGGATTCGGCAAGCCCTGATGCAGGTGCCTCGGTGGGTGCTCATCCCCACCACTGTGGGGGCAGCGTTCATCGTTCTGCCGCTAGTGGCGATGGCTGCTCGGGTCGACTGGGGCAGCTTCTTCTCGCTGATCAGCTCCGACTCATCCCGTACGGCCCTGTGGTTGAGCCTGCGTACGTCCGCCGTGAGCACGGTGCTCTGTGTGCTGCTCGGAGTGCCGATGGCGCTGGTCCTCGCGCGTACGAGGTTCCGTGGGCAGACGCTGGTGCGTTCGTTCGTACTTCTGCCACTCGTCCTTCCGCCAGTTGTGGGAGGCATCGCGCTGCTCTACACGTTCGGTCGCAAAGGCTTGCTCGGCGAGACGGTCGATGTGCTGGGACTGCAGATTGCGTTCTCGACGACGGCCGTGGTGATCGCGCAGACCTTCGTTGCGCTGCCGTTCATGGTCGTCAGTCTCGAGGGCGCGCTTCGTACGGCGGGGGAGCGGTATGAGGTCGTCGCCGCCACGCTCGGTGCGCGACCCACAACGGTTCTGCGCCGGGTCACCCTGCCGCTTGTACTGCCGGGACTCGCTGCTGGAGCGGTGCTCTCGTTCGCACGAGCCCTTGGCGAATTCGGCGCAACGATCACCTTCGCGGGCAGCCTCGAAGGTGTCACCCGAACTCTGCCGCTGGAGATATACCTCCAGCGAGAGGTCGATCCGGACGCAGCTGTCGCGCTCTCGCTCGTGCTGGTGGTCGTTGCCGTGCTCGTGATCGGGCTCGTACGTGGGACGAGGAGCAGCGCACTGTGAGCCTGCATCTCGAAGCAACCATCGCGGACCGCGACGTAGACGTGAACTTCGATGTCGCAAACGGCGAGACCGTGGCGATCCTCGGGCCCAACGGCGCCGGCAAGTCATCCGTACTCGCGGCGATCGCCGGCATCCTCCGTCCGGAGACCGGTCGAGCGACCCTTGGTGATGACGTGTTGTTCGGCGATGGGATTTGGAAGCCCGCGCACCTTCGCGGCACGGCGCTGTTGTCGCAGGACGCCCTGCTCTTTCCGCACCTGGACGTGACAGAGAACGTCGCGTTCGGTCCGAGGAGTGCCGGCCGCAGTCGAGCCGAATCACGCTCAGCGGCGACGCACTGGCTGTCGGAGGTCGACGCGTCCGAGCTCGCTGACCTCAAGCCGTCCCAGCTCTCCGGAGGTCAAGCACAGCGCATCGGAGTTGCCCGCGCCCTCGCGGCGGAGCCCAAGCTGCTGCTGCTCGACGAGCCGATGGCAGCGCTCGATATCACGGTCGTTCCCGCGATGCGACAGATGATCAAACGCGTGCTGATGGATCGCACCGCGATCATCGTGACCCACGACGCCCTGGATGCCGCGCTGCTGGCGGACCGGGTGATCGTGATGGATCGCGGGCGCATCGTCGAGCAGGGTGCGACCAAGGACGTACTGGCGAGGCCGCGCAGCGCGTTCGGGGCCCGGATTGCTGGCCTAAACCTCATGAGCGGAGTGGCCGAGGACGGCGGCGTACGAACTCCGGACGGATCGCACGTCGAGGGTCTCTGCGCCGAGCCGATCGGCGATGCGGAGACAGCCGTGGCGGTGTTCAGCCCGAGTGCGGTCAGCGTCTACCTCGAGCCGCCGAGTGGCAGCCCTCGCAACGTCTTCGAAGCGACAGTGACCGAGCTCGAGCCGATTGGTGCACAGGTGCGAGTGCGCACCGCCGAGGTCAGCGCCGACATCACGGTTGCGGCTGTCGCGGACCTCAAGCTGATGCCCGGGACCAGGGTCTACCTCTCGGTGAAGGCCAGCGAGGTCTCGATCTACGCCTAGTCGTTCAGGACGTACAAGATGCCGGTCGCCAGGAGCGCGAGGCCCAGCCCGAAGGCGTGCCACCAGTCGTACTCGTCTGCCCACTGGAGGATCTGGACCAGCGCCGCCCACGCGGCGACGCCGAACAGAGCGATGCTGGCATTGCCCTTCGCGACGCCCTTCTTGGATACCTCCCAGGCTGACCATGCCAGAGCGGCGATGGTCGCGAGCTGGATGAGGTCGAAGATCGACGAGTCGACGTCGGTCCCCTCATGCAGGAGGGTCCACAGGAGGGTGAAGAGCAGGAACAGCCCGGCGGTCACATACAGCGCGAGCTTCCCGGTGGAGCTGGCTCCGACCGCGCCATTGCTGCCGGTCTCGCCGTACGCCACGAAGAAGAACGCAACGCCGGCAACGGCCAGGCCGATCACCGCGAGCCAGAACCAGATGTCATCGATGGAGTCCCTACCCAGAAGGGTGGCGAGCGCGTACAGGAACCCGCCGACTGCGAGTCCTCCGCCACCGAACATGCGCCAGTTGGCTGTGGATTGATTGACTTGGGACATGGACAAGCGCTCCTGGACCGAAGGGATGAGGTGTACGAGATCCTCCTCGCGCTCGCCGCTGGTGCGCAACCGTCTCAGCGATTGATCTTCAAGAGCCGGAAGGTTTGGCGGGACTAGCCTGTTGACCCATTTGTGAGACTTTCCGTACTCGACCTCGTGCCCGTTCGATCCGACCAGGCGACGGGCGATGCCATCGCCGCCAGCGTCGCCCTGGCGCAGGCTGCCGATCGGCTCGGGTTCACCCGCTTCTGGGTTGCCGAGCACCACAACATGCCAGCCGTGGCGGCGACCTCGCCGCCGGTGCTGATCGCACACCTCGCGGCGCAGACCGAGTCGATCAGGCTCGGCTCGGGTGGAGTGATGCTGCCCAACCACGCTCCATTGGCCGTGGCAGAGCAGTTCGCGTTGCTCGAGGCGGCGCACCCCGACCGGATCGACCTGGGTATCGGCCGCGCGCCGGGCTCGGACCCCGTGACGTCAATGGCGCTGCGCGGAGCTGCAGGTCGCGATGACACCGACATCGAGAACTTCCCGCAGTACCTCGATGACGTCATGGCCCTGATGGGCACTGAGGGCGTGCGCGTCGCGATCCCGCGCCAGAACTACGTGCTGAAGGCGACTCCGGCCGCGGCGACGGAACCGCGCATGTGGCTGCTCGGCTCGTCGATGTATTCAGCGCACCTGGCCGCTGCGAAAGGCCTGCCGTACGTGTTCGCTCACCACTTCTCGGGTCAGGGCACTGCCGAGGCGCTCGCGACGTACCGATCCGAGTTCCAGCCCAGCGAGCTCACAGCAGAACCGACGACGTTCCTCACGGTCAACGCCGCCGTTGCGGAGACGGCCGAGGAGGCGGCAGCGCTGATGCTGCCCAACCTGCAGCTCATGGCGAAGCTTCGGACGGGTCAGCCACTCACGGCACTCGACCTGGTCGAGGATGCGCAGGCACAGACACTTCACCCGCAGCAGGCGGCGCTCGTCGATGTAGGTCTCGCCCGCGCTGTCGTCGGCACCCCGGGCGACGCCGCCACGCAGATCCGCGAGCTGGCCGAGCAGTTCGGCGTTGACGAGGTCATGGTCCACCCCGTTGCGTCCGCCCGCCGCGGCACCGATCCACGTACGTCACCCGGTCGCGTACGGACCCTGGAGCTGCTGGCGAAAGAGCTGCTCTAGCTGGTCACGATGCCGGCGGTGTCGAACTCCGCGCGGACCTTCGGCAGGTTGTCGTCCGACACGGCCGCTGTGAGGCCTTCGAGCACGGTGACGGCGAATCCCTCGGCGGCAGCGTCGAGGGCAGTCGCGCGTACGCAGTAGTCAGTCGCGATACCGCAGACGTCGACTGCCTTGATGCCTGAGGTGCGGAGCCAGTTGGCGAGCGGTGCGCCATGTGCTGACTTGCCCTCGAAGCCGGAGTAGGCCGCGGCGTACTCGCCCTTGAAGAAGATCTCGTCGAACATCGATGCCGCGAGTGGAGCGTGGAACTCCTCGCCCTCGGTCCCGACAACACAGTGCCGTGGCCATGAGTCGACGAAGTCGGGATTGTCGGAGAAGTGCGTGCCGGGATCGATGTGATGGTCGCGAGTGGCGACGACGATGTCGTACGCCTTTGAGTCGATGAGCGCCGCGACCTCAGTGGCGACCTGAGCGCCACCGGTGACGGCGAGCGATCCGCCCTCGCAGAAGTCGTTCTGCACGTCCACAACGATCAATGCCTTCATGCCATCACCTCCGTTTGGAAACCACGATACGGAGGCAATGGCACGAACATGCCCCATCGTGAACTCGCTGACGCTCGTTCATGAGAGATCCTCGAATGCTGTGTCGATGACGGGTTCGCCACGGGAGAGTTGTTTCGCGGCCGGGGGCAGCTCGTCGAGCGCCAGCTTCAGGCGTTCGCGCGCCGCGTCCAGCGATTCGTGGTGGATGCGCTTGCCACCTCGTACGAGCTCGACGAGCAGGAGACGGCCCGGTCCCTCGGGTTCGCCGCCGATGCCGATGACCTCGGTCTTTGCCACACCGGCTTTGGTCTGGCGGCGCAGGGCGTACTTGCGGCCGCCAACGGACACCTTGTCTTTGCTTGCCTTGGCAACGGACACCATCTCGCCGTCGTTGCCAACGCGCGCCACCAGCTTGTAGACGAAGCTGCTTGTGGGAACGCCCGATCCGGTGACGAGGGCCGTGCCGACCCCGTAACCGTCGACCGGAGCGGATGCCAGAGCGGCGATTGCGTGCTCGTCGAGATCACTCGTGACCGTGATCCTGGTCGAGGTAGCGCCGAGCGCATCGAGCTGTTTGCGAACCGTCTTGGCCAGCGACACCAGGTCGCCGGAGTCGAGCCGTACGCCGCCGAGCTCGGGTCCAGCGACTTCGACTGCGAGCTCAACCCCCTCCGCGATGTCGTACGTGTCGACCAGCAATGTTGTGCCGTTGCCGAGCGCCCGAACCTGCGCCTTGAACGCATCGCGCTCGGTGTCGTGCAGGAGGGTGAACGAGTGGGCGCTGGTTCCGGTCGTCGGGATGCCGTAGGTGCGCCCGGCCTCGAGGTTGGAGGTCGCCGCGAAGCCGGACACGTACGCGGCTCGCGCGGCAGACACCGCCGACTGCTCATGGGTGCGGCGCGATCCCATCTCGATGCAAGGACGGTCACCCGCCGCACTGACCATGCGCGCCGCTGCCGAGGCGATTGCCGAGTCGTGATTGAGGATCGACAGGAAGACGGTCTCAAGGATCACGCACTCTGCGAACGTGCCTTCGACGATCAGCACGGGGGAGTAGGGGAAGTAGATCTCGCCCTCGGGATACCCCCAGATCGATCCTCTGAACCGATAGCTGGCGAGCCACGCAATCGTGTCCTCGTCGACAACCTTCTCCTTGCGCAGCCACGCGAGCTCAGCCTCTCCGAAGCGGAAGCTCTCCAGCGCATCGAGCAGTCGCCCCACGCCGGCGATCACGCCGTACCGGCGTCCGCCCGAGAGCCTGCGCGCAAACAGCTCAAACACGCACGATCGCTGCGCAGTTCCATCGCGGAGCGTCGACTGCAGCATCGTGAGCTCGTAGCGGTCGGTCAGAAGGGCAGAACTCGCAGGTGAGCGCTCTGTCATACGAGCCAGACTATGCCTGCCGCGCACACGCATTTCGCCGCAACATACGACTGCGCCACAATGGGAGACGTGACCACGCCCACCCCAATCGAGATCGTCGAGTCTGACTTCGAGGCCATCGTGGAGCTCGAGGATCCGTGGGTCACCATCGTCTGGAACGATCCGGTCAACCTGATGTCCTACGTGGCCTATGTGTTCCGCAACTACTTCGGCTATACCGACGAGAAGGCGCACGAGCTGATGCTTGCCGTGCACCATGATGGCAAGGCCGTCGTGTCGAGCGGCAGCCGCGAGCAGATGGAGCGCCACGTGCAGGCCATGCATGAGTACGGCCTGTGGGCGACCCTGGACCGAGCTGACGCCAAGTGAAGCCGTTCAAACGCCGTCGCCGCGGGGGTGTCGTCTCGACGTTCACATCAGCCGAGGCGCACCTGCTCGCCAATCTTGCCGGCCAGGTCGTCGAGCTCCTGCGTGATCGCAACGGTGCGGCCGAGTCCGATGCCGACCCCTTGGCGGTCCAGCTCGGTATGGGCGCGTCCGCCGTGCCGCCGGAGGATCCGGTGCTCGCGCGACTGCTTCCGGACGCCTATCGCAGCAGCGAGGACGACTCGGGCGAGTTCCGCAGACTCACCGAACGCTCACTCACATCCACCAAGGTGCATCACGCCGAGGTGCTGATCGAATCACTGATCGACGGCGGTCTGACGTTCGCGGCCCCGATCGAGGACGACAGCGCTGACATTGAGGTCGAGCTCAACGCCGATGCCGTGCAGTCATGGCTCAAGTCGCTGACTGACATCCGTCTCTCGCTTGCCGTGCGCCTGGGCATCGAGAACGAAGAGGACGCCATGCTGGTGGGGGAGTCGTCCGACGAGGCGATCGTCGCGATGTCGGAGATCTACGACTGGCTCGGCTACGTCCAGGAGACCCTCATTGCCGCCCTGGACTGAGGGCGTCGGAGCCGATCCCGTCTTTTGGCTCGAACCGCTGGACTCCCTGCCATCCGCAGCTGACGTGCTCGATCGGATCCGCGCGGGCCAGCACTCGAAGGTGGTGGCGCTCGTCGGCTACCTCGACGACAGCGAAGCCAGCGAGGCGTCACGCCGCCTCCCGTACGGACACCGCGGTGAGGGCATCGAGGAGATCGTGTTCTCCCGTCAGGAGCCGGGTGACATCGTTGAGTTCTCCGATGACGCCTGGCCGGGCGAGGACCGCACGTACGTCGATGACGACGTCGACTCGGCGCTAGATCGGATCTCTCGGTTCGCTGTGGAGTACGGCGCTGAACGGTCCGCCGTCTTGGTCACCGGTCACGCTGAATTCGTTGCTGCGATAGCCGATAAACTCCGCTAGTGCTGACGATCGACCAGGCGACCCATGACGCGATCATCGCGCACGCTCGACGTGACCACCCCGACGAGGCGTGCGGTGTCGTGGCAGGCGCAATTGGCTCGGATCTGCCGACCCGGTTCATACCGATGCTGAACGCTGCGATGTCGCCGACGTTCTACGAGTTCGACTCCGGCGATCTGCTCAAGCTCTATCGAGAGATGGACGACAACGACGAAGAGCCGGTCATCGTCTATCACTCGCACACCGCGACCGAGGCCTATCCATCTCGCACCGACATCAATCTCGCTGGCGAACCCGGCGCGCACTATGTGCTGGTCTCGACCCGCGACGGCGCGCACGAGAGCGGCCCAGTCGACTTCCGGTCCTATCGGATCGTCGATGGCGAGGTCACTGAGGAAGAAGTCAGCGTCGTCGAGAGTTATGAAGACGGCACACCCTACGTACCAACCGAACAGAAGGCAGAGCACTGATGGCGATCGAGGTCCGCATCCCGACGATCCTGCGTCCCTACACCGGCGGCGAGCGTGCCGTGGACGGCGCGGGCGCCACGGTCGCTGAGCTGATCGACCAGCTCGAAGTCGATCACGCCGGCATCAAGGAACGCCTCGTGGAGAACGATGAGGTGCGCCGATTCGTGAACATCTACGTGAACGACGAGGACATCCGCTTCACTGGTGGTCTGGCCACCCCTCTGGCCGATGGCAACACCGTGGTCATCCTGCCCGCGGTCGCCGGCGGCGCCCTCTCCTGATCGGTCCCGTATGCGTTATGACTCGCTGATCGACTCAGTCGGCGGCACCCCGCTCGTCGGGCTCCCCAAGCTGTCACCCAGCGCAGACGTACGGCTGTGGGCGAAGCTCGAGGACCAGAACCCCACCGGCTCGATCAAGGATCGCGCCGCGCTGTCGATGATCCTCAAGGCCGAGGCCGAGGGCCTGCTCAAGCCTGGCGACACGATCCTCGAGCCCACCAGCGGCAACACCGGCATCTCCCTCGCGATGGTCGCGAGCCAGCGCGGCTACAAGCTGATTTGCGTCATGCCTGAGAACACTTCCATCGAGCGCACTCAGCTGCTGACAATGTGGGGTGCCGAGATCATCCCGTCCCCAGCAGCGGGCGGCTCGAATGAGGCCGTACGCGTCGCCAAAGGCCTTGCGGCTGAGCACCCCGACTGGGTGATGCTCTACCAGTACGGCAACCCCGCCAATGCTGATGCGCACTACGTCGGCACCGGCCCTGAGATCCTCGCCGACCTTCCCGAGGTCACGCATTTCGTCGGCGGCCTCGGCACGACCGGAACGCTGATGGGTGTTGGGCAGTTCTTCCGCGACAACAAGCCGGACGTACGCATCGTCGCGGCCGAGCCTCGTTACGGCGAGCTGGTCTACGGACTGCGCAACCTCGATGAGGGCTTCGTCCCCGAGCTGTACGACGAGTCACTGATCGACTCGCGCTTCTCGGTCGGGCCGCGTGATGCCGTACGTCGAGTGCGCGAGCTGATCGAAGCCGAAGGCATCTTCGCCGGCATCTCAACCGGCGCGATCCTGCACGCCGCCTTGGCACAAGCGGCCAAGTGTGTCGCAGCAGGCGAGGCAGCCGAGATCGTGTTCATCGTCGCCGATGGTGGCTGGAAGTACCTCTCGACAGGTGCGTACGAGGGCACTCTCGACGAGGCCGAGGACAAGCTCGACGGCCAGCTCTGGGCCTAGGTGATCTAGACGCCTGGCTTCGTGGCCTTGCCGTCGAGCCACAGCTCGACCGACTCGTCGCGGTGCACGCCGTCCGTACCCACGTGCTTCTCGCTGATCGTCGAGCCGTGCTTGATGACGTGGACGAGTGCCATGGCGTGACCGCGTCCGAGATCGTGGTCAGCCTTGAGCCAGTCGACGATCTCACCAGCCTTGGTTGCGGGGGAGTCGAGTCCTTTGGTCTGGGCGATCGTGAGCAGCTCGCGCGGGGTGAGCCCGGTCTTGGTTTCGATGTTGTCTAGATATGCCTGGAATGACATCTGAATCGTCCCTTCTTGACTGTCGGTTCACCCCTACGTCGATCGGGACTGCCTGATTTCGACAGCAGGAACGAGAAGTTTCCCGCCACCTGTCGAACACCTCGGCACAACATCCTGACGAACCTGGTCCACTGGTTGCCCGTCGTCGGCTAGCCTCAGTGCTGTGAGCGAGATCGTCGTCTTCTCTGGAAGCGCGCACCGGCCCCTTGCTGAAAAGATCTGCTCCGAGCTCGGCCAGCCACTCTCGGCGTCCGACACTGTCAGGTTCAGCAACGACTGCCTTCAAGTGCAGCTTCTGGCCAACTGCCGCCGCAAGGATGTCTACATCATCCAGCCGCTGGTGCCGCCGACGCAGGACCATCTGATGGAGCTCCTGCTGATGATCGATGCGGCTCGTGGCGCCTCGGCTGCCTCGGTCACCGCCGTCATCCCGCACTATGCCTACGCGCGGTCTGACAAGAAGGATGCCTCGCGCATCTCGATCGGCGGTCGCCTGGTGGCCGACATGCTGACGACCGCCGGCGCCGACCGAGTCGTCACGATGACACTGCACGCACCCCAGGTGCACGGCTTCTTCAGCGTGCCGGTCGATCACCTGACCGCGATCGGTGAGCTCGCCGACCACTATCGAAACCGCGACCTCAGCAATGTTGTCGTCGTGTCACCCGACCTTGGCAACGCCAAGACCGCATCGCTGTTCGCTCGACTGCTCGGCGTTCCCGTCGCCGCCGGCAGCAAGCAGCGTCAGGCGGACGACAAGGTTGTCATCGATGCCATCGTCGGTGACGTTGCGGGCAAGACCGCCATCGTCCTTGACGACGAGATCGCCACAGGCGGATCGATCATCGAGCTGATGAACAAGCTCGAAGAAGAAGGCTGCACGGAAGCGTCCGTCGCGTGCACCCACGGGCTGTTCACCGGCAAGGCCGTCGAGAGACTGCGCAACCACCCGAGCATCACCGAAGTCGTCACCACCGACACGGTCCCGCCCCCGGCTGACTGGCCCGAGCTTCAGGTGCGCTCCGTTGCAGGACTTTTCGCCGAGGCAATCGCCCGCATCCACGCCGGAGAATCGGTGTCATCGTTGTTCGATGGCGTCGATCCGGCACACGCTCCGCCGCAGCCCAAGCTCCCGCTCTGACATACCCGCGGGATGTGATGTTGGGCCCGTTCGCTTTCCCGTGACTCCCACCGCAACGTACCCTTTTCCGTTGTGAGCGAGCGACCCATCGGCATCTTCGACTCAGGCTTTGGTGGCCTGACGGTCGCGCGCGCCGTGCTCGATCAGCTGCCGCACGAACCGGTGCTCTATCTGGGTGACACGGCTCGTCAGCCGTACGGTCCCAAGCCGATCTCCGAGGTCCGCGAATTCGCGCTCGAATGCCTCGATCATTTGGTTGATCAGGGCGTCAAAGCGCTCGTCATCGCCTGCAACTCCGCCAGTGCCGCCGTGCTCCGCGATGCCCGTGAGCGATATGACGTCCCAGTCGTCGAGGTCATCGTTCCTGCGACCCGTCGCGCCGTCAGCGCGACTCGAAACGGCCAGATCGGCGTCATCTGCACCGAGGCCACCGCGACGTCGCGTGCATACGACGACGCGTTTGCAGCCAACCCGGACATCACGCTGCACACTCAGTCGTGCCCGCGACTCGTCGAGTTTGTCGAGACCGGAGTCACCAGCGGCCCTGAGCTGCTTGAGGTGACGCAGGCATACCTCCAGCCATTGATCGAGCTGGGCGTCGACACTCTCGTCCTCGGGTGCACGCACTACCCGCTGCTCACCGGCGTGCTCTCGTACGTCATGGGCGATGGCGTCACCCTCGTGTCGAGTGCCGAGGAGACCGCCAAGGACGTTTACGCGCTGCTCGTCCGCGAAGGTCTCGAGCGCGACATCTCGTTGCCTGCGCCTCAGCATCGCTTCCTGACCACTGGCCGTCCCGAGGAGTTCCGCGAGCTCGGCCACCGCTTCCTGGGTCCCGAGCTCGAGTCGGTCGATCAGTTTGCCTGGGTGACGGTGTGAAGCTCACCATCGTCGGCTGTGCCGGGTCGTTCCCGAGCGCCGAGTCGCCGGCCAGCTGCTACCTCGTCGAGGCACCGTACG
>JAKFCR010000286.1:0-1986 GCA_036676545.1 Aeromicrobium sp.
ACGCCAGACCGTTCGCTGGATGTGCCGTGGACGACGATGGGCGAGTGGTTGCGCCACCGGCTCCCTGAGAGGGTCGACATCGACGGAATGCTTGCTGACCAGCGCTTCGTCTACGACGACGGCAAGCCGGTTGCCGAGGAGCAGCCTTACAAGCCGCACACGTTTGTGTGGTTCCACCGTGATCTGGTCGATGAGGCTGAGGTACCGGGCGAGATCCACATCGTTCATCGCGACGAACGCCTGATCGTCGTCGACAAGCCCGCCTTCCTGTCGTCGATCCCGCGCGGGCGCCATGTGCGCCAGAGCGTGGTCGTACGCCTGCGCGACGAGCTCAATCTGCCCGAGCTCTCACCGCTACATCGCCTCGATCGGGTGACCTCGGGCTTGTTGATGCTCGCGACAGAGCGGCGCTGGCGGGGGAGCTATCAAACCCTGTTCCAGGACAACGAGGTGACGAAGACCTACAAGGCGCTGGCGCCGATCCGCGCGGATCTCGAGTTGCCCGTCACGGTCGCGAACCACATCGTGAAGCGTCGTGGTTCATGGCAGGTCGAGCTGGTGCCTGACGCTGCCGCCAACGCGGAGACCCTGATTGAGCTCGAGTCCGTGGCAGATGGTCTCGGTGTCTACCGACTGTCGCCCCGTACCGGCCGCACGCATCAGTTGCGCAAGCACCTGAACGACCTCGGTATCCCGATCGTCAATGACCCGCTCTACCCGGTCGTGCAGGACGTCGGGATAGACGACTTCAACCACCCGTTGCAGTTGCTCGCCGCTGAGTTGTCGTTCATTGATCCCGTGGATGGAGCCGTTCGTGAGTTTCGGAGCGTTCGCGACCTCCCGCTTTAGCGCACGAAGGGCGGCAAATAGGAAGGGGAGTCGGCCCGTTTGGGTCCACAGCCAAACCCTCGAAATTCGCCGTCCACAGAACGATTTTCGCCAAACCTTCTGTCGGTGGCAGGTACTAGTTTTGACGTATGAGCACAGCAATCGACACCGAGTTGGCGGAACTCGCCGAGATCCAAGTCGCGCGTGCTCAGTTGGATGCCAGAGAGGCGACTCTGATGCTCCGATTCCAGGATCGTCGTCGGGCTGAAGCGCAACGCCACGAGGACCCACGAGTGCGTGACATGGAGGCCAGCTTCGCTGCCGACGAGCTCGGAGTCGTCCTGCACCAGCCGACTCGGACGGTTCAGGTTCGACTGGCTGATTCGCGCCGGGTTCGCAACCTTCTGCCACGCACATGGGACGCCTTCGGCGAAGGTCGTGTCGATGCGTTCCGGGTCAGCCTGATCGCTTCAGCAACCGCGAAGCTCACGACCCAGGAGAACCTGATCCATTTGGACGGGATCATCGGCGACTACGCAGCCACCCACACGACGGCGCAGTTGAAGGCCAAGCTCAACCGGTTCGTTGCACGGTGGGAGCTGAACGAGGCTGCCGCGAAGGAAGAACGTTCCAAGCGATCAGTGTGGGTCAACCACCAGGTCGACGGCATGTCCTTCCTGACTGCCTACATCCCCACACCGGACGCATTGTTTATCGACGCCATGCTCACCGAGCGAGCCAAAGCCGCCTCCGACGATCGGCCGCTCGATCAGCGTCGGGCTGACCTGTTCGTCGAGCAGCTGCGTGGCAGCGCCGACGGTCAAAACACCAGCGCCCGTGCCGTCATCGGCATCACCGTTCCCGTGACCTCACTAGCTGGTCTGGATGACTTGCCCGGCGAATCTTTCGACAGATCGTTCACCCTCCCCGCTCAGATGGTTCGTGAGATGACTGAGCAACCCGGAACGTTGTGGTTCCGGATCCTCACCGATCCCCTCGGTCGGATCCTCGACACCACCGAACCCAGACCCTTCCCATCCGACGCCCTCAGGACCTCGATCCAAGCCAGAGACGGCACCTGCCGATTCGCCACTTGCTCCAGACCAGCGATGGAGTCAGATCTCGATCACGAGATCCCGAGACCCCACGGACCCACCA
>JAKFCR010000287.1:0-1622 GCA_036676545.1 Aeromicrobium sp.
GCCCGAGCCATTGGTTGATGAGTTCGTGGATGAACAACCAGCCGACGACCAACAGCCTGAGGCGGTGAGCGACGAGTCTGAGGCCCTCGCCCCCCCGATCAAAAAAAGAGTCGTCCGGCGCAAATGAGTCTCACGACCTCGAACTAGACGAACCAACCACGCCCCAAGCCGGGACGCCTGGTGTCATGACCGCAGCGGCGATCCAGTCGATCTTCGGCGATCCCAGCGAGGTCAAGGACGTCGTGGACGACGGGCCTTCGAAGGCCGAACGGCGTCAGGCTCAGACTGAGGCGAAGGCGGCCGATCGTGCCGCGCGGATGCAGGCCAAGGCCGAGGCCAAGGCGGCTCGTGCTCAGGAGAGGGCCGCAGCCAAGGCGGCCCGCGACGAGGACCGAGCAGCAGCGAGGGCAGCCAAGCTGGCCGCCCGCGAGGCTCAGGCGTCTGGTGACGACGCTGACGAGGAGATGAGGGCACGCGCCAAGGCTGATGAAGCCGAGGCCAAGGCCGCCGCCGAGCTCGAACGGCAGGCCGAGATCCAAGCCAACCGTGAGGCCAAGGCCGCCGCCAAGCTCGAACGGCAGGCCGAGATCCAGGCCAAGCGTGAAGCTCGCGCCGCTGCCAAGGCAGCACGCAAGCAGCCGACGACCGAACCCGATGTCGACGAAAGCGATGGCTCCGAACGCCCGATCGCCGTCGCAGCCAAGCTGCAGCAGGACCACGAGGACGCAGAGCAGCGCGAGCGAGAGGCTCGCGAGGCCAAGGAACAGGCAGCGCGGGCGAAGCGCGAGGCCGCAGAGGCTCGCAGGGCCCAGAAGGCCGAGGTCGCTGCAGCGCGGCAGAAGGAACGCGAGGAGGCAGCTGCCGCCAAGGCTGCGGTCAAGGCCGAGCGCGAGGAAGCCAAGGCTGAGCGCGAGAAAGCTAAGGCTGCCGCCAGGCCCAGAGCGGCGTACGCCGAGACAACTGACGACGATCACATCGTCGAGGCCCCGCGCGAACCCAAGAAGTCTCTGCTCGATCGACTCCGTCCCGAACCGACGGATCAGCCGGGCGACGACGAGAGTTCACCGTCCAACTTCGTGCCGACCCTCGCGGTTGTGCTCGGTGCCCTGGGCTTCGTGTTCTCCGTCGTTCTCGCAATCGGCGCGTTCATGGTGGCGCTCAACCCGCAGGATGATGGCGGCCTGTTCAGCGCCGTGTCCAACGTCTGCGATGCGCTCGTCGGTCCACTGCGCGGACTGTTCTCGTTCTCGGGTGTCAACGGCGAGAGCAAGGAAGCGCTGGTGGCCTGGGGACTGGGAGCGCTCGGTTATCTCGTCCTCGGTCTGTTCGCGCAGTCATTCCTGCGTTCGCGATCCGAAGACGAATAACGCCTGGAGTCAACCGACTCACTCGTAGTACGACCAATGTGATGTGACCTAACCCATGCCTCTGGGGGTCGCCCGCGTTGCTACGCCTCGGTAACATTCAGGTCACAAGAGTCCACCTCGATCCGGCGCTTAGCGCCATGGGATGGTGGCTCTGCACCCCTAACTCACAGGAGGGTCCCTCGTGACCAAGATCGTTGTTGCGGTCAAGTACGTCCCAGACGCAACCGCCAACCGTTCGTTCAACGCAGACAACAC
>JAKFCR010000288.1:0-3157 GCA_036676545.1 Aeromicrobium sp.
TGACGGGCGTCCTGATGTCGACCCTGTTCGCAATGACGGGCACCACCGCGCAGGCCGACCCTGTCAGCGATCTCCTCGCACAGGCCCGCTCGATCCTTGCCAAGGCGCCGACCGGTGACCCCCTGAAGGTCGTCGTCACGACCAAGACGAGTGGTGCGCCGTCGATCACCTCCACGCCGGCCACCTCGCGTGCCAACGCGCTCCAGCTCATCACAGCTGCACTCAAGAAATCGTCGACCATCGGCGTCGACATGGCGCACCCAGTGAGGATGACTGCCAGCAACGACCCCTACCGGAAGTACCAGTGGGCTCTCGACCTGTTCAACGCTGAGAACCGATGGAAGACGTCCAAAGGCTCGGGGGTTGTCGTCGCCGTTGTTGACACCGGTGTGTCCGGTTTACATCCGGACCTTGAGGGCCGGGTGCTCCCCGGTCGTGACTTCATCGATCCCGGCACGAGCGCTGGCGATGGGAACGGTCACGGCACGCATGTCGCCGGGATCATCGCGGCGAACGCCTACAACTACAGGGGGATAGCAGGGTTCGCCTATCGGGCGAGGATCCTTCCGGTGCGGGTCCTCGACAAGAACGGCGTGGGTGACAACGCCGGAGTCGCCAACGGAATCATCTATGCAGCCAAAAAGGGCGTCAAGGTCATCAACCTGTCCCTCGGTTCGACTCAGAATGACAGTGCGATCCAGGCCGCCGTGGCCTTCGCGCAGTCGCGCAACATCGTCGTGGTTGCGGCGGCAGGCAACGATGGCTGCGGGCTGCTGGGTGCTCCGACGTCCTATCCGGCGGCTTACCCAGGGGTTCTGGGTGTTGGAGCGATCTCGAAGGATCGCACAGTGGCGAGCTACTCAAGCTGTGGCAAGTGGGTCGATGTCGTCGCCCCTGGCACGTCCATCGTCTCGACCATGGTCTCGTCGCCACAGCCCGATCTGGGGTGCACGCCGCGAAAGATGTACTGCACTCTGTCCGGCACCTCGATGGCCACGCCGTACGCCTCGGCGACAGCGGCGCTGGAGATCGCTCGACTCGGCGGCCGATTCAGCCAGTCGTCGATCGTGTCGCGACTGCAGTCGACCGCGATCGATCTCGGGGCGTCAGGCCGGGACGACGACTACGGCTACGGACTGATCAGTCCCAGCAGGATGCTGCTCGGCTTGAGATAGCCGTGGCGCCTTGGGCCGACATGCCCGAGGATGAGGCCATGGCCTCTCATGAGTGTGATGTCGTTGTCGTTGGTCTTGGCCCCGGTGGCGAGGTCGTCGTCGCCCGTCTCGCAGATGCCGGGCTGAACGTTGTCGCAGTCGAGGCCGAGCTGGTCGGCGGTGAGTGTCCCTACTGGGGCTGCATCCCCTCGAAGATGTTCATCCGCGCTGCCAACACGCTCGCCGAGGCTCGCCGCGTCGAGAAGCTGGCAGGTGGAGTCTCTGTCACGCCTGACTTCGCGCTGGTCGCCAAGCGGATTCGGGACGAGGCGACGGACAACTGGGACGACTCGGTCGCGGCCAAGCGGGTCACCGACGCCGGAGCGACGCTCGTACGTGGTCACGGCCGGCTGTCCGGCGATCGGACGGTCGAGGTCGATGGCGAGACGTACGTGGCCTCGAAGGGAGTCGTCCTCAACACCGGCACCACTGCGTCCGTACCGCCGATCGAAGGTCTCGCGGACACGCCCTACTGGACCAACCGTGAAGCAGTCAGCACCGAGTCGGTTCCGGCTTCGCTGATCGTGATCGGTGGCGGAGCGATCGGCTTGGAGCTCGCCCAGGGGTTCTCCCGGTTCGACTCACAGGTCACGGTGCTTGAGGTGGCTCCACGTATCCTCGCGCCGGAGGAGCCCGAGTCCTCCGAGCTCCTGACGAAGGTATTCGAGAGCGAAGGCATTGCTGTGCACGCGGACGTCACGATCGACCGGGTCGATCACGATGGGACGCGCTTCACGGTCACGTGTGGTGACCAGACCTACGAGTCCGACAAGCTCTTGGTCGCTGCCGGGCGCAAGTCACGCCTCGACGACGTCGGACTCGACACCGTCGGCGTCGAGGTTGAGCGCTTCCTCACGGTCGATGACTCGATGCAGGTCAAGGATGGTCTCTGGGCCATCGGCGACATCGTGGGGCGCGGTGCGTTCACCCATGTCTCGATGTATCACGCTGAGCGGGCAGCCAAGGCGATCCTCGGCGAGCCGCTGGAGGCTTACGACTCGAGCTTCCCGCGCGTGACGTTCACCGATCCCGAGGTTGGTGCCGTCGGCCTCACGGAGAAGCAGGCGCGTGACAAGGGCCTGAACGTCAAGGTTGGCCATGGCGACATCCCGGTGAGCAGTCGTGGTTGGCTCCACTCGGCTGGCAACGAGGGAATCCTCAAGATCGTCATCGACGCAGATCGCGACGTGATCGTCGGCGCAACGAGCGCTGGACCGACCGGCGGCGAGACGCTGTCCGGCCTGGCCTTCGCGGTCCGTGCCGAGGTTCCGGTGGCGACCCTGCTGAACACGATCTACGCGTACCCGACGTTCTACCGAGCCATCGAGGCAGCGCTCCAAGACGCGTAGGGCGTCGGGCAGACTGTGACCATGCGGATCACTGTGCTGTCAGGCGGAGTCGGCGGCGCCAAGTTCCTGTCTGGGCTGCTGGCCGCGAAGGCTCCCGACGACGAGATCACCGTCATTGGCAACACGGCCGACGACATCTGGCTGTTCGGTATGCGAGTGTGCCCCGATCTCGACACCGTCATGTACACGTTGGGCAACGGCATCGATCCCGAGCGGCGCTGGGGACGTACCGACGAGACGTGGAACGCCAAGGAGGAGCTCGGCGCGTACGGAGAGGAGACGTGGTTCGGTCTCGGCGACCGTGACCTCGCGACTCACCTCATCCGCACCAAGCTCTTGCATGAAGGCGTCGGCCTCGCCGAGATCACCGAGAGGCTCTGCGACCGGTGGCAGCCTGGCGTACGGCTGCTCCCGATGACAGAGCAAGAAGTTGAGACCCACATCGGCGTTGACGGTGCTGAGGGCATCGAGACGATCCACTTCCAGGAGTACTGGATCAGGCTCGGCGCCAAGGTTCCCGTACGTGAGCTGGAGTTCCGCGGAGCCAAGGCTGCCAAGGCCGGTCCGGGAGTGCTCGACGCGATTCACGGCGCT
>JAKFCR010000289.1:0-3710 GCA_036676545.1 Aeromicrobium sp.
CGGCGGTGGCTCGCTGGTCTACGCCAACACGCTGTACGAACCGCTCGACCCGTTCTACAAGGACTCCGCGTGGGGTCACATCACGGACTGGAAGACCGAGCTCGCGCCGTACTACGACCAGGCGAAGCGCATGCTGGGCGTCACGGTTTACCCGTACGTCTCGCCGGCCGATGAGGTCGTCAAGAAGGTCGCCGAGCGGATGGGTGTGGGCGGCACGTTCCACCACACGCCCGTCGGCGTCTTCTTCGGTGAGCCGGGGGAGCGCGTCGCCGATCCGTTCTTCGGAGGCGCCGGGCCCGAGCGCAACGCCTGCCTCAACTGCGGCGAGTGCATGACGGGTTGTCGCCACAACGCCAAGAACACCTTGGTCAAGAACTACCTCCACCTGGCTGAGAAGGCTGGTGCAGAGGTGCACCCTCTCACGACAGCCACCGCCGTACGTCCGCTGCCCGGTGGCGGCTACGAGATCGAGGTACGTCGTACCAACAAGCGGTTCCGCCCGCGCAAGAAGATCACTGCCGAGCAGGTCGTGTTCTCCGCCAGCACGATGGGCACGCAGAAGCTCCTGCACAAGATGAAGGACAAGGGCCACCTCTCGGGTGTCTCCGACCGCCTGGGCCTGCTGACGCGTACGAACTCAGAGGCGCTGCTGGGCTCGATCGCCGACGGCAAGGACGTCGACTACAGCGAGGGTGTGGCAATCACCTCGTCGTTCCACCCGGACGAGTTCACCCACATCGAGCCGACGCGCTACGGCAAGGGCTCAAACGCCATGTCGCTGATGCAGACCGTGCTGACCGATGGCAGCACTGACAAGGCTCGTTGGCGGGTGTGGCTGCGTGAGATGTGGGCACAGAAGCGCTTCCTGTTCAAGCTCTACGACCTGCGCCACTGGTCCGAACGCACGATCATCGCGCTGGTCATGCAAACGCACGACAACTCGATCACGACCTACACCAAGCGCGGCATCACAGGCCGTCGCAAGCTGACGTCCAAGCAGGGCCACGGTGCGCCCAACCCCGCCTTTATCGAGCCCGGCCACCGCGCTGTGCAGATGATGGCCGAGGAGATGGGCGGTACGCCAGGCGGCACGATCGGTGAGCCGTTCAACGTCCCGCTGACGGCACACTTCATGGGCGGCTGCGCGATTGGCGACAGCCCCGAGAACGGTGTCGTGGACCCCTACCAGCGCCTGTTTGGCCACGAGGGCCTGCACGTGGCCGATGGCTCGGCGATTACTGCCAATCTGGGCGTCAATCCCTCGCTCACGATCACCGCTCAGACCGAGCGGGCGATGTCTTATTGGCCCAACAAGGGTGAGGCGGATGTTCGGCCCCCGATCGGCGAGGGATATCGCAAGATCGAGCCGGTTGCGCCCAAGAACCCCGTCGTCCCGGCCGACGCGCCCGCAGCGCTGCGCCTGCCCATCATCGGAGTCAGCTGAAACGGAGACTTTTCCTGCAATTCCAAGGAAAAGTCTCCGGAAAGCACAGAACCCGACCGGGAGGGAGCTCACGGGTCGGGCCCTGTTGTGCCAACTAAAAGTGGGCACATGATCTAACGGGAGGGAGTTTTGTTAGATCCACTCTGTAAAACGAGGCGATTCACACATGGTTACGTCGTTACCCAAGTAATTTTGCGCCGATAGACTGACCGCGTGACCCCCGAACATGACCTTGTCCTTGTCGTTGATTTTGGGGCGCAGTACGCGCAGCTGATCGCCCGCCGCGTACGCGAGGCGCGGGTCTATTCCGAGATCGTGCCCCACACCATGTCAGCGGCCGAAATCATGGCTCGCAAGCCCGCCGCGATCATCCTTTCGGGCGGCCCGTCGTCGGTGTACGAAGAGGGCGCTCCCCGGCTGGATCCGGCGATGCTGCAGGGTGATGTGCCCGTATTCGGTATTTGCTACGGATTCATGGCGATGGCTCAGGCGCTCGGCGGCAATGTCGCCAAGACTGGCCAGCGTGAGTACGGCCGTACGGCGGTCTCCGTCCTCGAGCCCGGCACACTGCTCGCTGGACTGCCCGAGACGCTGACCTCCTGGATGTCGCACGGTGACGAGGTCATCGGCGCTCCTGAGGGATTCACGGTCAACGCAAACTCCCCACGCGCAACGGTCGCCGCGTTCGAGGACACCGGCCGCCGCCTCGCCGGCGTGCAGTGGCACCCCGAGGTCATGCACAGCGAGCACGGCCAGCGCATCCTCGAGCAGTTTCTGGTCGAGATCGCCGGCTGCCGCCAGACCTGGACCAGCAGCAACATCGTCGAGGAGCAGGTCGAGCTGATCCGCAAGCAGGTCGGCGACTCCCGCGTCATCTCCGCGCTCTCCGGCGGCGTCGACTCAGCTGTCTCCACCGCCCTTGTCCAACGCGCGATTGGTGACCAGCTCACCGCGGTCTTCGTCGACCACGGGCTGCTCCGTGAGGGCGAGGCCGAGCAGGTCGAGAAGGACTACGTGAAGGCCACCGGCGTCGACCTCAAGGTCGTTGACGCCAAGGATCAGTTCCTGGGCTTCCTTGCCGGGGTCAGCGACCCCGAGGAGAAGCGCAAGATCATCGGACGCGAGTTCATCCGCGTCTTCGAGGCGGCCGAGCGCGAAGTCCTCGCGACACCCGGCCCTCCGGTGAAGTTCCTCGTGCAGGGCACGCTCTACCCCGACGTCGTCGAGTCCGGCGGGGGAGCCGGTGCCTCCAACATCAAGAGCCACCACAACGTCGGCGGTCTTCCCGAAGATCTCGAGTTCAGCCTCATTGAGCCCCTTCGTACGTTGTTCAAGGACGAGGTGCGTGATGTCGGCCGCCAGCTCGGCATCCCCGAGGCGATCGTCGGCCGCCACCCGTTCCCCGGCCCCGGCCTCGCGATCCGCATCGTCGGAGCCGTGGACGCTGACCGTCTGCGCATCCTCCGCGCCGCCGACCTGATCGTGCGCGACGAGACCACCGCAGCCGGCCTCGACGGTGACATCTGGCAGTTCCCCGTCGTGCTCCTGGCCGACGTCCGCTCGGTCGGCGTCCAGGGCGATGGCCGCACGTACGGTCACCCGATCGTGCTGCGCCCCGTATCCAGTGAAGACGCGATGACCGCCGACTGGAGCCGCCTCCCGTACGACGTGCTCGAGCGCATCTCGACCCGGATCACCAACGAAGTCGACGAGGTCAACCGGGTCGTCCTCGACATCACGAGCAAGCCGCCCGGCACGATCGAGTGGGAGTAGTTGTTAGGGTCGATGAAGTCGATCGGAGGGCAGCACGTTGAGTGACACCGCTACGCCGCGCAACAGACGCGCGTTGATTGCTCTACTCGCGTTCGGTGTGACCGCAGTCGCCGTCTTCGCTCTATGGCGCCTGACCAGCGGCGATGATGGCAAGGATTCCGCCGCGCCTACCACCGCGCCGACCAGCTCAACGCCCACCGAAGAACCGACCGAGACGCCCACGCCGACCGAGACGCCCAAGTGCGAAGGGCCCAACACCGACCTCACGGACCTGCCGGATGACAGCTTGCTGCCCGACTGCGGTGCCCCCGTTGTCACCACGGAGGAGCAGAAGAAGTCCGGCCTCGGCCTTGGTTGTGGTGGCACCTATCCGGTGATTCTCTACAAGACCACGACGAGCGGCAGCAACACGTCGGTGTGCGGCACAGACGCGTCGGGCGAAAAATTCCGTGTGGTGACCCAGGCACGCGGCGGTCCCGTAGTCGACATGCCT
>JAKFCR010000290.1:0-7838 GCA_036676545.1 Aeromicrobium sp.
AGCCAAACAGACCAAAGTTGCGCGCGACCTGAAGTATCGGACGCCTGACACCGACTTCAACACCTTGCAGCGCGAGCTCCACGGCGAATCGGGCGAACCGATCCCGGAGCAGTACCGCGATCTTGAGCGCGAAGACCCGGCTGCCTCCTAGGCAACCGGGTCTCCCGAACGTTCTCTAGCTTCAGGACTTCGGAAGCCACACCGAACGCAGTCGGCCGACTTCGCGCATGCGCTGTTCCGCCACGCGATCGGCAGCAACTGACGGCGTCACGCCTTCGCTCTTGGCGTGCTCGAGCACGCTCAGCGTCGTGTCGTAGATCTTCGCTGCCCGCACCTTGGCGCGTTCGAAGTTGAAGCCTTCAAGCTCGTCGGCGACCTGTACGAGACCGCCTGCGTTGACGCAGTAGTCGGGCGCGTACGTGATGCCATGCTCCTCGAGCAGCTTGTCGATGCCTTCGTGGGCGAGCTGGTTGTTGGCGGCGCCGCAGACGATCTTGGCCGACAGGACACCGACGACCTCGTCATCGAGTGCACCACCCAGCGCGCAGGGCGCGTAAATGTCGAGCGGCTCGCGCACGAGAGTCGCCGTGTCAGCGACGACGCGGATCTCGGGGTGCTTCTCCTTGAGCGCCTCAACGGCGGGTGCGTAGACGTCGGTGACGACGACATTCGCCTTCTCCTCGAGCAGGAGACCGACGAGGTGACGGCCGACCTTGCCGACGCCAGCCACGCCGACGGTCTTGCCAGCCAGCGACGGGTCTCCCCATACGTGGAACGCGCTGGCACGCATGCCCTGGTAGACGCCGAACGCGGTGAGGACCGAGGAGTCGCCGGCGCCGCCGTGCTCGACGGTGCGACCGGTCACGAAGTCGCACTCGCGGGCGATGATGTCCATGTCGGGGCTGAACGTGCCGACATCGCACGCCGTGTAGTAGCGGCCGTTGATCGACTGGACGAAGCGTCCGTACGCACGCAACAGCGCCTCGGACTTGAGGGTGTTGGGGTCACCGATGATGACTGCCTTGCCGCCACCGAGGTCGAGGCCGGCGAGGGCTGCCTTGTAGGCCATGCCCTGCGAAAGATTGAGGACGTCGGCGAGAGCTTCTTGCTCTGAGCCGTACGGGTAGAAGCGCGTTCCGCCGAGCGCGGGGCCCAGGGCGGTGGAGTAGATCGCGATGATGGCCTTGAGGCCGGATGCCTCGTCGTGGCAGAACACGACTTGCTCATGCTCGGTGCCGAAGGCTGACGGTGGGGTGCTGGAGTCGGTCACGGTAGTGCTCTCTTGTCGAAGTGGCGAATGTGCGTTGGTGGGCACATCCATCGTTCGAACCACGGGGTGGTGTGGCTCGAAACACATTCTACGCGTGTTCGAGGCCCTACATTGACCCCATGACTGAGCGAACCTTCAAGGCCGGACTCATCGGCATCGCAGCCCTCTTCATCGTGTTGTTCGTCGTGATCCTGGCGCCGGAGGTGAAGGACCTGACCTTCGGCAACGCGATCGACGACATGTTCAACACACCCGTCAACCAGGGTGTCTCGACCGACATCCTGCTGACGTATGCAGCACTGGCCCTGTGGGTCGTCTACGAAGCGGTGACCAAGAAGGTGCGACGCGGGTGGATCGCCCTCGTGCTCGGCGCAGTCGGCGTGGCCGTCGCACTGCCGGCGTACCTGATCATCCGAATGGGTCAGGTCAAGGACGCTTAGTCGCGGACTCGCTTCGCGAGTGACTTGTCCATCCGCCTGAACAGCGGCTGCGACGCCTTGGTGACGATGCCGGGGAGAGCGGCCATGCCGAGCTCGCCCATCGTCCCGGCCAGGCTCGTGACCCGTGTCGGTTTGTCGACAATGGCCTTGACGAGCCAGTTGGCCGCCTTGTTGGCGCTCAACATCGGCATGGCCTGATAGATGTGCGTCGCAGTCGACATCTCGGTGCGGACCATCGGGAAGTAGACGACGGTTGAAGTGATGCCCTGGTGGCCGAGCTCGGCGGTCAGTGATCGGGTGAACGACTCCAGTGCGGCCTTGCTGGCGAGATAGGCAGAGAACAGCGGAATCGGTACCTGGGTCGACATGCTCGACGAGATGACGACATGGCCGTGACCCTGCTCCACAAAGCGAGGCACCAGTGCCAGCGTCAGCCTCACGGCACCGAAGTAGTTGATCGCCATCGTTCGCTCGTAGTCATGGGCACGATCGACCGAGTCGAGGATCGGCCGACGGATCGAGCGGCCGGCATTGTTGATGAGACCGTCGATCCGGGGATGCTCGGCGAGAAGCTGCTTGGCGACGGCGTCCGCTACATCGGGATCGGAGAGGTCGACCGCGTACGTATGGGCGACGCCGCCCTCCGCCTCGATGCTCTCGCGGACTTCGGCGAGCTGATCCTCGCGCCGGGCCAGCAGGCATACGGTCGCACCGAGTCTGGCCATCTTGCGCGCGGCTTCGGCGCCGATGCCGCTCGATGAGCCGGTTATGACAATCGTCTGGCCTGCAAGCTTCATCATGCGTGATCTCCGAACAGAGCGTCGAGGAGGCGCATGCAGCGTTGGATCATCTGTTCGGCCGTCTCATCGGGATGGTCGAGCCACCAGTCCATCAGTGAGTCGACGATGCCGAGCCAGACCGAGGTCATCGCGGAGATGTCGAGCTCGTCGGTGTTTCCGGCGAGCGTCATGAGCTCGGCGACGCCTTCCTCGGCGAGCTTGCCGATGCGGTCGGCGTACAGCGCGACGGAGTCGGCGATGGGTCCGGTGCTCGGCGCCGTCGTGTCGAAGAACAGACGCCACAAGTAGGGCTGAGGCTCCAGCAGTGTGAACATGCCGCCGAGCGTCTGCATGCCTCGTTCGATTCCGACGGCGTCTCCGCGGGCGATGCGCTCGATCTCCTCGGCCACGATGGCGCCGCCCCGATCCAGGCACGCTTCGTACAGGCCTTCCTTGGAGCCGAAGTAGTTGTAGATCAGCGGCTTGGAGATGCCAGCCTTCTCGGCGATCGCTGCAACGGACGTGGCGGCGAATCCGAGTGTCCCGAACTGCTGCGACGCGATGTCGAGAATCTGCACCTCGCGGTCGAGGCGAGGGACACCCTTGGTGCCGGCATTGGGTCTGACCACGAAAACAGTCTAGCGGTCATGTATGAACCTGTGGTAACTTACCCAACAGTCATATAGATCAGGAGAGACGCCGTGCAGGACTTCCTCGACCCGCTGAAGAACCCGATCCTTGTCGCATCACCCTTCTTCGTGATGACGCTGCTGATCGAGCTCGCCGCGTTCAAGTACCTCGAGACCGATGAGGAGTACCGCGGCTACGAGGGCAAGGACGCTCGCACCAGCATCATCATGGGTGTCGGCTCACTGGTCTCGAGCACAGTCTTCAAAATCACGACGCTTGTGCTGTTCGTGGCGATCAGCGTGCACCTCGCGCCCTGGCAGCTGCCGACCGACACCTGGTGGTCGTGGGCGGCCCTGATCCTTGGCCTCGACCTGGCGTTCTACCTCCAGCACCGTTTCGTCCACCGCGTACGCGTCGGCTGGGCTGCGCACCAGGCACACCACTCGAGCGAGTACTTCAACTACTCGACGGCGCTGCGACAGAAGTGGAACCCATGGTTCGAGGCGCTGTTCTGGCTGCCGTTCCCGTTCCTCGGCTTCGAGCCGTGGATGCTCTACGTCGCGTTCTCGATCAACCTGGTCTTCCAGTTCTTCCAGCACACCGAGCGCATCGACCGGCTCTGGTCCCCGATCGAGTTCATCTTCAACACGCCTTCGCACCACCGCGTTCATCACGGCAGCGATCCGGAGTACCTCGACAAGAACTACGCCGGCATCCTGATCATCTGGGACCGCATGTTCGGCACGTTCCAGAAGGAGCTGCACCGCCCGACTTACGGACTCACCGTCCCGGTCGACACCTACAACGTGCTCCGTCTGCAGTACGGCGCGTACGGCGAGCTGTTCCGTGACGTCTACAACGCGAAGAACTGGCGCGAGAAGCTCGGCTACGTCTTCATGCCGCCGGGCTGGCACCCGGGCGAAAAGCGTGCCGAGGCCGAGCAGCCGCGCGAGATGTCCAACGCGTGAGGCGGTTCGCGCTGGTCGCTGGCGTCTCTGCGCTCTTCCTGACGCTGTGCGACCAGCTCTTCCACGTACGTACGGAGACGCTGGTCTATCACTGGGATCCGCAGGTCGCGAGCCAGACGATCATCGTGCCCCTGACGTTCCTGCTGGCGACGGTCTCGATGCTGGACACGAGTCTGCGGGTCCACGCCAGAGCGCCACGCTCGACGAGCGCTCGCGGGGTGATCGCCAGCCTGGCCATCGTCACCGCTGCGTACCTCATCTCGGGGTTCGTCGATCAGAAGTACGCCATTGCGTACGCGCTGCTCCTGCTGGCCACGTGGGCTGTCCGCGTCGTACGTCGTGGCGAGCGCACGGCGGTCGTCGCCTCGGCGGTCCTGATCGCGGTCGGTGGCGTGCTCGGTGAGGCGGTGCTCTCGGCAATCGGCGAGTTCAGCTACCTGCAACCAGACGTCATCGGTGTGCCATGGTGGCTGTTCCCGCTCTACCTTCACGGAGCGCTGGCGGCGCGGGACATCGCGTCGGCCCTTACAGCACGTGACGCGTCGGACGAGAACCTCGAACCGGCCGCCAAGGTCTAGCTGGGGTCGAGCTCCTCGAACGCGGTGATCTGCAGTCCGCCCGGCGCCTCGAGGCGTGCATTGAGCGAGCGCCACGGAGTCTCGATGGGCGGCGCGATGATCGTGGCACCGCCCGCCTCGAGGGCTGTCGTGGTGGCTGCGGCATCCGCGACCTCGAAGGCCACCCGGATGCTCAGTGGGTAGGGCTGGCTCACGCCCTCGCGGCCGACCTCGACGGAGTCGATGAGTCTCACCTGAGCCGGGTTGGACAGCTCAAGCGTTGCGGTCGGGACGCTCAGGATCGACACCTTGGCCCCGCCATCGCCTTCGTACGACTCGAGCTCGGCCAACCCGAGCGCGTCACGATAGAAATCGAGGGCAGCCTCGAAGTCCTCGGTCTCGACGACGAGCCGCAGCTGGGTTACGTGGTTGTCTGTCATGACGCCCAGACTAGGCGGGTCAATGGCGTAGACGCCCCGATCCGGCCGCCGTCGAATCGACGGTAGTTTTGCGACATGAGACCTCTCCGGTACTCCATCAACCTCACGCTTGACGGCTGTTGCGATCACACCGCCGTCAAGGTGACCGAAGACATTCACCGGTTCGCCACGGAGATGATCGGTCAAGCCGATGCGCTGCTCTTTGGTCGGGTGACCTACCAAATGATGGAAGCCGGATGGCGGGCGCCGTCGCCAGACCTGCCGGACTGGACTGCCCCGTTCGCCAAGACGATCAACGCGGCCAGGAAGTATGTCGTGACGAGCACCTTGGAGGACGTCGACTGGAACTCAGAGATCGTGCGCGGCGATCTCGCGACCTTCGTTCAGGAGCTCAAGGCGCAGCCGGGCGAGGCGATCTACACGGGCGGCGTGACGCTCCCGATGGCGTTGGCTGAGCTGGGCCTGATCGACGAGTACGAGTTTTTGGTCCATCCGAGGCTGGCAGGCCACGGTCGGACGCTGTTCGACGGGCTCGCTGAGCATGTCGACCTCAAGCTCACCGGAACCAAGGCATACGAGTCGGGAGCGGTGGCGCTGAGCTACGTGCCCGCCTAGATGCCGCGGATCAATCCACCGTCAACCGGCAGCATCGTTCCGGTGATGAAGCCAGACGCGGGCGACAGCAGGAACGCAGCGGCTCGGCCGAACTCCTCTGGCTTTCCGTAGCGGCGGAGTGGGATGGCGGCTTCGTTGGCCGCGCGAGCGGCGGCCGGATCATCTGCCAGTGCATCCAGCTCGCGTACCCGGTCGGTGTCGACGCGGCCCGGCAACAGGCCGTTGACTCGTATGCCGCGCGGGCCGAGCTCGTCGGCAAGCGTCTTGGCTGCCATCGCGAGCCCCGGGCGCAGTCCGTTGGAGAGGGCCAGGTTGGCGACCGGCATCTTTGCCGATGACGACAGCACGAAGGCGATCGAGCCACCATCCTCGAGCTCGGCACCCACGGCCGTGGCCAGCCGGATCGAGCCGAGGAACACCGACTCGAACGCACCTCGCCACTCGTCCTCGCTGCGCTCCATGAGCAGTCCAGCTGGGGGACCGCCGACGCTGATCAGTGCGCCATCAAGTCGGCCGAACGCATCGTTGGCGGCAGAGATCAATCGTGCTGGCGTCTCGGGATCGGCGTTGTCTGCCGCAACGCCGGTCGCGTTGGTGCCAAGCTCGGCCACCGTACGGTCGACCGACTCCTGCGATCGCGACGAGACGACGACGTTCGCGCCGTCCTCGACGAGCACCTGGGCTGTTGCAAGACCGAGCCCGCCGGTTGCGCCGGTGAGGATGTACGTGCGGTCTGCGAGTCCGAGATCCATACGGGCCAGCCTAGGTTGGTCGGCTCAGAACCCGAGATCTGCCTTGAGGACACGCTGTCCCGCATCGGCGACGCGGTACCAGGCCCAGGTGCCACGACGTTCGCGCGTCAGCAGTCCGGCATCGACGAGGATGCGCAGGTGGTGGCTGACGGTGGGCTGGGAGAGCTTCACAGTGTCGGTCAGGTCGCACACGCAGGCCTCGTCGCGGCCGGCGCCGGCAACCAGGTGGAGCAGCTGGACGCGGGTCGGATCAGCGAGCGCCTTGAACCGCGCTGCCTTGGCCTCTGCATCCGCGGACGAGAGTGCCGTAGGAAGGTCGCTGCAGCAGCTGACGTTCTCTAGGACGGTCAGCAGTTCGGTCTTCATGACGCCTCCTGTATTGACAAACATCAATATAGCCCAGCATGCTTGCATCGAACAACGTCGATGAAAGGATTGCACCATGGATGGTTGCGACTGCGGCACCGGATGCTGCTGAACTCAAGGAGGGCGGTCCTCGCCGAGTTCTTGGGGACCGCCATCCTCATCATGGCGGTCGTTGGGTCTGGCATTGCCGCCCAACGCCTCACCGACGACATCGGACTCCAGCTGCTGATCAACGCGATTGCGACGGTGCTGGCACTCGGTGTCCTCATCACGTTGTTCTTGCCGATCAGCGGCGCACATTTCAATCCGGTCGTGACTGCGGTGATGCTCGTACGCCGCGATCTCCCGGCTGGTGTTGCCGCCGCGTATGTCGTCGCCCAGGTTGTCGGAGGCGCGCTCGGCACGGTGCTCTCCCACGCGATGTACGACCGATCTCTGGTTTCGACCTTCGAAGGCGATCGCTCCGAGCCTGGTCTGTGGCTCGGCGAGGTCATCGCAACGGCTGGACTCGTACTCGTCGTCTTGCTGGCGTCGCGCGAAGTCGTCGCTGTCGCGGTGCCGGCCTGGATCGGAGCCGCATACTTCTTCACGTCATCCACGTCCTTCGCCAACCCGGCTGTGACGATCGCTAGAGCTCTGACGGACAGCTTCTCGGGCATCCGTTGGGGCGACGTCCCGTGGTTCGTGCTCGCACAACTGCTGGGCGGCGCGATCGCAATCGTTCTTGCACGATCCCTCAAGGAGACAACGTGAAACCAACCGTCTTGTTCGTATGCGTGCACAACGCCGGCCGGTCCCAGATGGCTGCGGGCTTCCTGCAGCATCTGGGGGAGGGACGCATCGAAGTGTTGTCTGCCGGCTCGCAGCCAGCAGACTCGGTGAACCCGGCGGCCGTCGAGGCGATGGCTGAGGTCGGGATCGACATCGCGACCGAGCAGCCCAAGCTCCTGACGGACAGTGCAGTCCAGACAGCCGACGTCGTGATCACGATGGGTTGCGGCGACGAGTGCCCGTTCTATCC
>JAKFCR010000291.1:0-3596 GCA_036676545.1 Aeromicrobium sp.
GGGCTTCTCGGACGCGGCGGTATGGCCGACGTACGAGTGGGCCGCGACCTGCGCCTCGGCCGTACGGTAGCCGTCAAGCAGCTGCGCTCAGACCTCGCGGCCGACGACACGTTCCAGGCGCGATTCCGCAAGGAAGCGCAGTCGACAGCGGCCCTCAACCACCCGTCGATCGGCGCCGTCTACGACACGGGCGAGTCGATCGACAAGCACGGCAACCACGTCCCGTACATCGTGATGGAGTACATCGAAGGCCAGACGCTTCGCGACATCATGCGGGGCGCGGCAGACGGTCGCAAGATCCTGCCCGAGCGCGCGCTCTCGATCACCGCCGACGTGCTGAGCGCCATCGACTACAGCCACCGCAACGGCATCATCCACCGCGACATCAAGCCGGCCAACGTCATGCTGACGCCGTCCGGCCAGGTCAAGGTCATGGACTTCGGCATCGCCCGCGCCATCGCCGACACCTCGTCGGCGATGACTCAGACAGCCGCCGTCATCGGCACGGCCCAGTACCTCTCGCCGGAGCAGGCACGCGGCGAGACCGTTGACGCCCGCAGTGACATCTACTCCACCGGCTGCCTGCTGTACGAGCTCCTCACCGGTCGTCCGCCGTTCGTCGGCGACAGCCCCGTTTCGGTGGCTTACCAGCACGTACGCGAAGAGGCCCGTCCTCCGTCGCAGCTCAACCCCGACGTCAGCACCACGATCGACCACATCGTCGCGAAGTCGCTCGCCAAGAAGGTCGAGGACCGCTACCAGAGCGCCGCCGACATGCGTAAGGACATCGAGCGGGCCGTTGCCGGTCTGCATGTCGACGCGCCGACAGCCGCAACCGTTGCCGCAGGAGCTGCCACACAGCTTGCCCCCGCAGCGCCGCCCATCGCGCCGACCGCCGGTGGTGGGGGCCGCCGCGCGCTCCCGCCCGAGGACAACGAGGACGACAACACCGCCAAGTGGTGGATCATCGGTTTGCTGGCTGCCATCGCGGCCATCGTCGCCATCATGGCCCTGATCGGGATCGGTCCGTTCGACCGTGACCCTGCTCCGGTCCCGCAGGTCGCGGTCACCGATGTCACCGGTATGCCGGTCGACGAAGCGACTCGCGCCCTGACCAACGACGGCTTCACCGTCTCCACCGAGAACGAGCAGCGACCCGACAACAAGCTCAAGGAAGGTCTGGTCATCGCGACCGACCCGCCTGCCGGCGAAGAGGTCGACGAGAACACCGAGATCTCCCTGATCGTCAGCTCCGGGCCCGAGGAGGTCACTATCCCGTCCTTCGACGGCTTCTCGTACAACGAGGCCAAAGAGGTGCTCGAGAGCAAGGGACTCAAGGTCAAGAAGTCCGCGGAGGACAGCAGCCTGCCCAAGGATCAGGTGATCAACAGCAATCCACCTGCAGGTGAGGTCGTCGACTTCGGCAGCACTGTCACGCTCAAGGTTTCCAAGGGTCAGTCGACAGTGCCCAATGTCGTCGGACTGACCAAGGCTGAAGCGATCGACAAGCTCGAGGATGCTGGGCTCAACGTCGACATCGTCGAGGATCCCGCGTCACCGGCGCCCGCAGATCAGGTCACCGCACAGGACAAGCCTGAGGGGTCAGTCGTTGCGCCGGGTACGACCGTGACGATCACGGTCTCGACCAACCCGGTCATACCGGAGCCCGAAGACCCCTAAGACGACGTAGCGCGCGCAAATCCCAGGCTGACGGGGCCGTCGTACGCCTTGATCTTGATGTCCTCGAGCGTCTCGATCGTGAGGCCGAGCTCGTAGGCCTGCACGTAAACGCGGTAGCTCGTGGTCTCCGGCGACCTCGAGAGCTCGTCGTTCATCGACGTCTTCTCGCCGATCGCCTCGATGACATAGGGCGGGGAGTAGGGGACACCGTCGAGCACCACGGTGTTGCCGACGCACTTGATGCCGGTCGTCGAGATCAGCCGCTGGCCCTGCAGGGAGATGGCCTCCGCGCCGCCGACCCACAGCGCGTTGACGAAGGCCTGAATGTCCTGCTGGTGCACGACGAGCAGATTGGGATCGACACCCTCCGGATTGACGCTCTTGGGAGCATCGGTCAGCGTGACGCGGATGCCCGGACCTTCAAGAGCAGTCAGCCCGGTTGGCGACTCCAGCTTGGCAATCCTGTCGCGGTAGTCGTCGAGTGCAGCGCCCGAGACCCCTGCCGACAGGGAGTCGATGTCGGACCTCAACTTGCGTGCATCATCGCGTCGGTCAGCGATGCGCTCGGATCGCTCCTTGAGCAACGAGCCGACATCGCCGCCGGCAGGACGAAGATCGGTGCCGTCTGCGTTGATCGACGCCGCGACGAACAAAAAGCCTGCGACAACGCAGATCGACAGCACGGCCAACGTCCAGCTCTGCCGCTCGTGCTTGCCGACCCTGGCCATACCTGAACTCCCTCGCTGCACCGTCGCCAACTACGCTATCCGAGAGCACCCATTCGATGCGGACCAGAGCCGCAGCAACCTTCCGGAGTTCGTCGTGGCGAAAGACAAAGCACCCAAGCCCCCCAAGTCCAACGTGATTGGCAACCGCTGGGCCGGACCAGCCATGGTCATCTCGGGTGTCATCGGCCTCATCTGGATCGTCGTGTTCTACACGATCAGCGACGGCAACACCGAGATCCCGTTCTACTCCGACCTCGGCCAGTGGAACCTGGTCATCGGCATGGGCTTCATCGTGGCGGCCTTCGGCTTCGCCATGAAGTGGGAGTGACCACCCGAATTACACGGTTGTAGTTATCCACACCTGTGTGCACAGGTGTGGGTAAATCACACCGTTGTCAGTTGAGCTGACCTGTGCGGATCACGATCGCGGCGATCATTGCGATCCACACCACCGCGAACACGTACACCTGGACTGCCTGCTTGCGATCCCTCGGGGCGTACGCGAACGCCGCGCCCAGGATGCAGCCGGCCACGAATCCACCGAGGTGGCCCTGCCAGCTGATGTTTCCCTGCAGGCTGATGACGGCGTTGATCGCCAGCAGCACGAGGAGAGTGGTGACGTCCTGCTTCGCCCTCAGCAGGAGCAGCAGAGCCATCCCGAAGAGTCCGAACACCGCACCGGAGGCGCCGATCGTCGCGACCTCCGGACGCTCGAGCCAATACACGAACACCGACGAGGCGATCGCGGTCGTCAGATAGGCCGCGATGAACCGCGCTGTACCGAGAGCCTTCTCCACGAACGGACCGAAAAGATATAGCGCGTACATGTTGAAGGCGATGTGCAGCAGGCTGCCGTGCAGAAACGCTGCCGTGAGCAGTCTCCAGTAGTCGCCATCAGCCACGGCGTACGACTGCATCGCGCCGCGTTGGAACACCGAATCGGGCTGACCCTCGGTCGCCAGCTGGGCTATGTACGCGACCACGTTGAGGCCGATCAGTACGAAGCTGACGCGGCCGACGTTGGCCGACACCGCTCCGCCGGCGATGGTGCGGGGCGCGCGAACTGTCTTCGCGCCCTCCGCCACACATTCAGGACAGTGGAATCCCACCGACGCATCGCGCATGCAGTCAGGACAGATCATCCGCTCGCACCGCTGACACGAGATGTAGGCCTCGCGATCAGGGTGG
>JAKFCR010000292.1:0-4307 GCA_036676545.1 Aeromicrobium sp.
CCGGTTTGGGAGCCACCTTGCTCACCCACTATGCTGAACTGGTTTTCTGGCCCCCATCGTCTAGCGGCCTAGGACGCCGCCCTTTCACGGCGGTAGCACGGGTTCGAATCCCGTTGGGGGTACCAAAGCTTCAAGGACGCCGCACTCTGCACACGGGCGTCAGCCACGGGTTCGAATCCCGTTGGGGGTACTTCTCGCTCGAGGTGACACCACCTCGAGCGAAGCTCTTTCTTGGTGTCCCCTCGAGCGAGAATCTATGCTCAGAGTGATTCGAGGAGGAGCGAGGGACGAGCGACGGAGTCCCGTTGGGGGTACTTCAGTTCGAGGACGCCGCACTCTGCACATGGGCGTCAACCACGGGTTCGAATCCCGTCGGGGTACCCGCGGTCCCAGAACGCATCCGATTCGCACAAAAGATGCGCAATCTGTGCGATTTGCTAAGGTCGCGCCCACGACATACGCCGCAACACGACGTCTGCCGCCATCACGTCCCTCCCTACGAAGGAGCAAGTTGTGAACAATCGCACCCGAAACACCTTGAGAGCTGGTGCCCTGGCGGCGTCAGTCGCCATCTGCACGACGTTCGCGATCACCGGTCCGGCCCCAGCAGCGGTCACCACGAACACGTCAGCCCTCCGAGACGCCGTCACCGTCGACGCCGTGAAGGACCACCTCGAGGCGCTCCAGGCCATCGCCGATGCAAACGACGGCAATCGGGCCGCCGGCACCGCGGGCCACGACGCCTCCGTCGACTATGTCGAAGAACAGCTCCAGAATGCTGGCTACACCACCCAGCGGCAGCCGTTCGACTACGAGCGAACCGACTTCGGCGACTCCTCGCTGGAACAGGTGACGCCGACCCCCACGTCTTACGTTCTCGGAACTGACTACTTCCCGATGGACTTCTCCGGCGAGGGCGATGTGACCGCAGACGTGACTGTCGTCGACATCAACCTGACCGGAGACCACGCAGCGACGAGCGGCTGCGAGGCCGGCGACTTTGCCGGATTCCCAGTAGGCAACATCGCACTGATCCAGCGCGGTTCGTGTGACTTCGCGGTGAAGGCCGACAACGCTGACGCAGCAGGCGCGGCGGGTGTCATCATCTTCAACCAGGGCAATGTGGTCCCGGGAGACGACCGGTTGGGCCTGTTCGGCGGCACGCTTGGCGAGCCTGTCCGTGACATCCCCGTCGTGAGTGCCCCGTACGCACTGGGCGCCGAACTGGCAACCACGGACGACCTCACGCTGCGACTCAACCTCGAGGCCGAGATCATCCAGGTGCACACCGAGAACCTGATCGCCGATACCGCCACCGGTCGCGCGGATCGCACCGTCGTGGTCGGCGGCCACCTTGATTCGGTGCGAGAGGGTCCTGGCATCAACGACAACGGCACGGGCATCGCGACGATCCTCGAGACGGCGCTTCAGATGAACGCGCTCGACATCGATCCCGAGAACCGCGTGCGATTCGCGTTCTGGAGCGGCGAAGAAGACGGCCTGATCGGGTCGAGCTACTACGTCTCGCAGCTCTCGAAGGCCGAGATCAAGGGCACCGCCGTGAACCTCAACTTCGACATGGTGGGCTCGCCGAATCCGGTGAACTTCGTCTATGACGGAGACGGCAGTGCGCTCGGTGTCGCGGGCCCCAACGGCTCAGGCACTGTCGAGAAGGTCTTCAACGACTTCTTCGCCTCGCAGAACGAGCCGACCGAGGCTACCGATTTCGACGGCCGGAGTGACTACTTCGGCTTCATCGAAGCGGGCATTCCCGCAGGCGGCCTATTCACTGGAGCCGAGGGCATCAAGTCGGCTGAACAGGCCGAAATCTTCGGCGGCACCGCCGGCGCGGCTTACGACCCCTGCTACCACGCTGCGTGCGACGGCATCAACAACCTGGACGAGAGCACTCTCGACCTGATGACCGATGCGGTCGCGCACTCGACGTTGGTCTTCGCCGAGATCACGTCCGCAGTGAACGGCACCAACAAGGGCAAGGCGACTGGTCAGTTCAACCCGGAGTACAAGGGCAACCGCGCACTCCGCTGACAATCGGAACAGAAGGGCGGTGCGGGGAACCGCGCCGCCCTTCTCCATGCCAGGGGCACCAGTAGCAGTGCCGGATTCCGGGGCACCGTCCAAGGGCTACAGCTTGAAGTTCTCGTGCTGCAAGATCTAGTTGCGAGCGTCGGGCTCGATCGGGCCACCTCGGATGGCTTCTCCGCGCAGCACGCGGCGCTCGTTGTCGCGAAACCGTGGCTCGTAGTGCGTGAAGAACACCTTGCCCACCAAGTCTCGACGGCTGTGGACCCCCGTCTTCTCGAAGATGTTCTTGATGTGACTCTGAACAGTCTGTGGTGACACGAACAGCTCCGCTGCGATCTCCTGCGTTGAGGACCCGGTGAGAACGAGTTCCGTGACATCTCGTTCGCGCTCGGTCAGCCCGTAGACAGACATCAGCAACGGATAGATGCGAGCCGGATGGGCGGGCTCGATGATGACCGCGACCCTTCGCCGGTCCTCTCCGCTGAGCGGGGCGCCATGCAACAGGATCCAGGTGCCGTCCTCGGCGAGAACCCGCGAGAACGCGACGGTAGCTGGGTCGTTCTCCGCCATACTCTGAAGGCTCTGCGCAGCAACAGCGACGACCGACGACGGAAGGCGTCCAGACGCCGGATCGCCGTCCGGAAGACGTGCGAGCCAGTGCTCGGCACCCGGGGTGGCCGAACGTACCTCCCACGTCTCGTCAATGACCAGAAGCCCGGGAGCGTCTGGAGACTCCGGGTCCGTCGCTTCTCCGATCGTCATGGCACGTTGAGCTCCTGATGCGAGACTCGGTGCGATTGCTCGAATGAAATCCTTGTCGCTGTCGGTGAACATTGGCGCGCCCGGCTCGCGGTAGAGCCCGAGAGCTGCCCAGGTCTCACCCTGTTTCGTGCGAAGCCGAGCGATCATCTCCTGATCCCCGCCCATCGCCATGTTGGCCTGCCATCGCGGCGTACCGCTCGGGTCGCCGTTCGTGATCTCGTGAAGCGTGGAGATGCCAGCGTCAGAGCGCACGACATCGACGAGCTTGTGCACGTCCTCGCCGTAGTACTCGTGGGCCAGCGCATCGGCGGGGAACTCGTCCAGGCCCTCATGGAAATGGCTGGTCACCAACAATGAGGCCGGGTCCAACGTGTAGAAGCACGGTGCCCAAAAGTAGGGAACAACTCCACCGATGACCTCGGTGCAGGACCGCCAGAACGTCGCCAAATCCATCGGTGTCGTCGAAAGACTCCCGACTTTCTGGATCGCTTGTTCGGTCCGGTCCTTGCTCATTTCATCAGGGTAGGCGTCGGACCGAGCTCAAAACATCCCTGTTTTCTGGCATAGGCACGACCCGGGCACGGACGTACGTTCACGTCACGACCTGAAGGAGATAGTGATGAAGATTGCCGTGTTTGGTGGTGCCGGCTTGGCCGGCACTGCGCTGATCGAGCTCGCCACACAGCGAGGCCATGTCGTCCGTGCGCTTGTTCGTGAGTCGACCACCCCTCCCGCGTCTCTCACGTCGGCCCAGATCGTGCGGGGTGATGCCCTCGACCGAGTCGCTGTGGCCTCGACGATCGCCGGCGCCGATGTCGTCATCTCAACCCTGGGCGGCTTTCGAGGGCCAGCGAGTATCGCGGACGGAACTGCGAACATCATCGCCGCGATGCGTGAGGACGGTCCGGAGCGATTGGTGGTCCTCCAAGGTGTCCACGTCGACTTTCCAGGCGATCCGCGCAACCCAGCCAAGAACCTGATCCGGGCTTACCTCGCTGTGCGATGCCGCCAGCTCCTCTCGTACGCGCCGAAGTTGCGGAGCGTGCTTCAGGAGGCGGACGACATCGCCTGGTCCCTGGTGCGGATCCCTCGTATGGTCGAGGGCCCGGCTTCAGGCGCAGAGCAGCTCGGCCGATTCGCAGTCAGCCCGGTCACCTCGGTGACGACCGCAGACGTCGCCGAGACTCTGCTTGAACTCGCAGAGACCACGGCCTTCGTTCACGACGCTCCGATGTTGATCTCATCCAAGTCCGCTAGGAGTGAGAACGCTCTGTTTGCCTGATCCACGGACTCGCCGAGTCGCTCGTACGCAGGGCAGGCCGCAAGCGGCGCGAACGAGCAACGAGGCCCTTCCACACGGCTTGGTATGCAAGTCCCAGCGCGATTGAAGCCAGCACTGCGAGCACAGGGACGCGGTCCTCGAGGTACGGATAGATCTGCCAGTGCGTCAGGTAGATGTACAGGGATGCCGCCGCGAGGAGCCCAACCGCGCGAGAAAC
>JAKFCR010000293.1:0-11629 GCA_036676545.1 Aeromicrobium sp.
TTTCCCGCTGTACCGAGTGCCGGTTGGCCCATACTGAGGCGCATGACTGATCGCACGGTGCTCATCACTGGCTGCTCCTCCGGTATCGGTGAGGCCACCGCCGAACGTCTCGCCAGGTCCGGGTGGACGGTGTACGCGACGGCTCGCAAGCCCGAGACTCTTGAGGGTCTCAAAGCCAAGGGGTGCCGCACACTGGCCCTCGACGTGACTGACGAGGACTCGATGACCAAGGCCGTCAAGACTGTGCTCGACGAGACTGGCCGCATCGACGCGCTGGTCAACAATGCGGGCTACTCGCAGTCCGGCGCGGCCGAGACTCTCGACCTCGATGACGTACGCCGCCAGTTCGAGACGAATGTCTTCGGGCTGCTCCGGATGAGCCAGCTGGTTCTCCCGGCCATGCGCGAGCAGGGCTCAGGACGCATCGTGAACATCTCCTCGATGGGCGGCAGGCTCGTCTTCCCGGGCGGCGGCATCTATCACGCGACGAAGTACGCCGTGGAGGCCTTGTCCGACGCCATGCGCTTCGAGGTCGCCGGCTTCGGCGTGGAGGTCGTCATCGTCGAACCGGGCTTGATCACGACGAACTTCGAGAATGCCGCGGTCGCTTCGATGGAAGGCAACGACGACGGACCGTACGCGGGGTTCAACGCCCACGTCGCGAAGTCGACCAAGGAGGTCTACTCCGGTCCCATGCGGCACCTCGGTGGCGCACCGGATTCGGTGGCCAAGGTGATCGAGAAGGCGCTGAAAGCCCGCCGACCCAGGATTCGCTACACCGTCACAGCGTCGGCCAAGATGTCGATCGCGACCCGACGACTCATCGGCGCCCGCGCTTGGGACGCGGCGATGAAGAGCCAGTTCCCCCAGCCGAAGGCGACAAAGCGCGCGTAAGGATCAGCACGGCACGGTCGTCGTCCCCGGACTCGACCTGCGCGAGGATGCGCTTTGGCGCCTGATCGAACCCAGTCGAGACGACCTTCGCCGCGATGGTGCGCAACCACTCGATACCCGAGGTGAAGTCCTTCGTACGGCTCTCGACAACACCGTCGGTGTAGAACATCAGCGCGTCTCCGGCGGAGAGTCCACCCACTGTCTGGTGGAACTCCGCATCCTTCGTGATGCCGAGAGCGGTTCCCCGCGCGCCGTCGATGATCCATTCGCGCTGGGCCGCATCCCACCGCAAAGCAGGCGGGTGACCGGCATTGATGATCGTGTAGGCGCCGGTGTCGAGATCGATAAGCACGTGCACCGCCGTGGCGAACCCCTCGTCCCAGTCCTGTCGGAGCAGGAAGTCGTTGGCGGCGCTGAACAGTCCGAGCGGAGGCAACGCGCCGATCAATCCGCCCAGAGCACCGGCAAATTGCAACGACTGCGTTCCGGCTGTCACTCCCTTGCCGCACACATCGACGAGCACCATTTCGAGCCGCGATTCGTCCTCCGACAGGTTGGCGACCAGGAAGTCACCCGCGAACTTCACACCGCCGGCAGTCAACATCGCCGACTGGGCGTTCCACCCAGTCGGCAGCGGCGGAACGACACCCTGCGCCTGGAGTCGGTCCCGCAGATCGACAAGCATCGCTTCGCCCAGCGGTCCCGGAAGACCGCTGCGCCGCCGACTCGAGTCGAACAGCAAGATTCCGAAGATCACGGCGATCGCGGCCAGCGAGCTCACGCGGCCAGCGATGAACCCGGACTGCACGGTCTCTTTGGCCACGGTGCCCCCCAGGCAGAGCACGGTGAAGATGATCAACGTCAGCAGGGGTTTGAACCGCAGCGCCAACATGCCGAGCAGCGCGGGGACCACGAACGTCCCAGCAGGTACGGCGGCGTAGTTCAGCAGTGAGATCACCGTCATCCCGGTGACAACGCCAATCAGCGCCGCGAGGACCAGGAACTGGCCTTCATTGGAGCCCGTACGCCAGCGAACTATGCGGTCGTCGAGGTACCTCGCCATGTTCGGCGTCGCCCTGCGGAACCTGTTAGCCACCCGGTCGACCTTATCGACGTTGCTGGCACGACGGACACCAAAAGAGGTTTCTGCCGGCATGGACACGCGTGCACACAGCGGTGCCGCACACGAGGCATGCCTGACCGTCGCGTCGGTAGACATAGACCTCGCCTCCATGATCGTCCACACGGGGGTCACGGCCCATCGCCTCCGGCTCGTGCTCCGGATCCACCGTGTCGATGCGGCCTGTCTGGACTCCAGTCCGCATCAACGCCGTCAGGTCAGTCCACATCGTCGCGAACGTGTCGCGATCGAGTTCATTCCCAGCGAGGTCTGGGTCGATCCGGTGCCGGAACAGCAGCTCGGCGCGATAGACGTTGCCCACCCCGGACAGCACACGCTGATCCATGAGCAGAGTCGCAATCGGCGCACGAGACGAGCTGATGCGCTGCCACGCTTTCTCCGGGTCTGCATCTGCCCGCAGCGGATCGGGCCCGATCCGATCAATGAGGGCGTCGGCTTCCTCGGGTTCAAGGAGCTCACAAACGGTCGGCCCGCGCAGATCAGCGGTCGCCGTCGCCGTTGCTAGGCGCCACCGCACTTGGCCGACCACCGGCTGATCGGCGGCAGCCACGACGAACGACCCGTAGATCCCCAGATGAACATGTACGCGCTCGCGCAGACCTGCGAAGTCGATCAGGAGGTGCTTGCCCCAGGTTTCAGCCCGTTCGAGAACACGACCGTCGATACGCGCCGCTCCACCATCGAACCGACCCTGGGGGCTGGATGACGCGACAACGCGACCACTGAACGAGTCGGTCAGCTCGGAGGCAAGCCGGTGGAGCGTGTGCCCCTCAGGCAAACTGGCCGGTCTCCTCGTACGCCAGCAGCAGGTCGATGCGGCGCTGGTGACGAGCTTGGTTGCTCCACGGCGTCGTCAGGAACGACTCGACGATCGCCACTGCCTCGTCGGCCGTATGCATACGGGCTCCGACCGCCACGATCTGCGCGTCGTTGTGCTGACGCGCGAGAGCTGCGGTCTCGACACTCCACGCGAGTGCTGCGCGTGCACCCTTGACCTTGTTGGCGGCAATCTGCTCACCATTGCCCGATCCACCGATCACAATGGCCAGCGAGCTCGGATCAGCGACGGCAGCGGCCGCGGCATCAACACAGAATGGCGGATAGTCGTCCTCGGCGTCGTATTCATGCGCTCCGTGGTCTACGACGTCATGGCCGTTGGCGTCGAGCCAGGCGATCAGGTGGGTCTTGAGCTCGAAGCCGGCATGGTCGGCGGCAATGTGAACACGCATGGGTGAAGTGTGTCAGCCCCAGTTCGGACGCGTCACCCGTGTCGGGCAGCGAGTGTCCTGACGAGCTCGGCGAACGTCTCGGCTGACTCCTCGCCGACGAACTCGCCGAGAACATAGCGCTTGCGCTCTCTGCGCTGCGAGGCGAGCGGATCCGGACCGAGCATGTCGTCGAGAGCCTGACCGAGGTTGGACAGGTCGCCGAGCACCACGTAGCCGGTCTCGGCGATCGTGAACTCCTTGCGGAAGTCTTCGATCGATGCGCGCATGCTCATCATCGCGTAGGGCTTCTCGGACTGAAGGAAGTCCGACACCACGCTCGACACGTCGGAGATCAGCGCGTCGGATCGGTTGGAACACTCGGCCACGCTCCACTGGGTGGTCGAACGTCGACCGTAGACGTGCTTTCGTCCGGTCAAGGCCTTGTCCTCCTTGAGGACATCGACCACGGCTGCAATTGCAGCCCGCCCGTGCTTCCACCGTGAGCTCAATGGATGCGGCCGGAAGATGACCTTGACTCCTCGAGCAACGAGCTGCCGAGCGATCTCGGCACCCTGGTCGAGGGACGAGAAGTTGACGGTCGGGTCGACGCCCTGCCAGGTCGGCGCGTAAAGCACGATCGGCTCGGCACGATCGGCGATGGGTTCGGCAGCCGGGAGGATCTCACGGGCTTGCGGCCGCCCGACGATCTCGAACTTGTGTGCGTCGACGTGAATGCCATGACGTTCGTACCGGTCGATCCCTGCCTGACCGCACACGACGAGCTTGTCGTAGTTGGCATGCCGCGGATTGAAGTTGGCCGGCTTGTCGGAATCACCGTGGTTGAGCCACACGTGGGTGATGTTGCTGTGGCGCATGAATATCTTGTTGTTCCGGGCGTTCTGCACGTAGTAGAGGGCAGAAAGGCTCGGCACCATCAGACGAGCCGCGTCACGGCTGGGACTGCTGCCCAGCTGGATGAAAGGCGACTTGAGGTCGGAGTTCTTGCGAATCAGTTGAAGATGTGACCCGTTGCGGTTGAAGATCACGCACCGTAGCCCTGAGCGCAGGAGGTAAGGCTCCCACATCATCAGCTGCCACGGTCCTCCCGAACGACCCGCGTATGCCATGCCAATTTCGGGGGCATACTCCTCGAGCGCACGTCGAAGCCGCCGGGTGTGGCGTGCCACTCGAACGTGGTCCTCCACAGTCACGAACCAAGAGATCACGGCGACGACAACGACCGGCACGAAGAAGACGACGCGCGCGTCAAGTGCAACCAGCACGGTCGCCGCGACCAGGACCAGCGCACCGACGATCGAGAACAGCTTGGCCGGAACCCGGCTCGGCGCTGGAGGTCCGTCCTCGATACCGGGAAGCCCGAACGCGTATGGCGGAGCGTCGCCGCTCCTCAGGCGAAGCCCGACGGTGAGCGCGGCGATCACCAAAAGAACAGTCACGGCAGCTCCCCTGTCGAGGAGGACAGTCGTTCCTGCCAACACCAACAGCGCTGCGCACAGCAACATGTTCTTGTGGCGAGCCAGGTCTCCGAGGACGCGACTGATGAGGCCCGAGACGTCCTGATTCACGCGGGCCAGTATGCCAGCAGTCGAGCTCGCACCCGAGTCACGGCTCAGCTGAAGTCGAGCTCGCCCGTACGAGTGCGCTTGAGCTCGAAGAAGTAGTCGAACCCAGCGAGCTGGCGAGTGCCGTCGAAGATCACGCCGGCATCCTCACCACGAGGTATGCGCGTCAGCACCGGCCCGAAGAATGCCGTGCCACCGACCGAGACGACAGGCGTGCCCACTTCTTCGCCGACGCGGTCAATGCCGTCCTTGTGTGACGCACGCACCGCGTCATCGAGCGACGCATCCTCGGCCGCGTTGGCGAGCTCGAGCGGGAAGCCGATCTCCTCGAGCACCTCTTCGTAGAGCGCCTTGTCGAACTCGCGACCTTCGTTGTGGTGCTTGGTGCCAATCGAGGTGTAGAACGGGCGAAGCGCCTCGGTGCCGAGCTGCTGCTCGATCGCGATGGCGATACGGACCGGGCCCCAGCCGCGCTCGATCATTTCCTTGTACTTCTCCGGGACGTCCTTGTCGGCATTGAGCACCGACAGACTCATGACGTGGAACGTCGTCTCGACGTCTCGCACCTTCTCGACCTCAAGCATCCAGCGGGACGTGATCCACGCGAATGGACACAGCGGGTCGAACCAGAAGTCCACAGTCTCGGTCGCGGTCGAAGGGGCGGAGGCGGTCAGGGTGTCAGTAGACGTCATACAAGTTTCAACAACCTGCGCGTCATCGAGGATTCCAACGATGGCAGTGACGTGCTTCACATAGCGCTAACCAGGTGTCGACAACGGACTTCCCGCTCGCATCTCCTCGACGAGCAGCTGTGCCACTGCGTCGAGATCAGTACCGTTGCCGCCGACTGCGACCTGTCGTTGGTACGACGCTCCCCCGCGGACGATTTCGTCGATTCCGGCGAGCTCGTCAGTGCACTTGAGCTTCTCGGCGATCGGTTCGAGTCGCTTCATCAGGTTCGCCAGGTCGGTTGTGACGAGCTCTTCCTCGGCGTTCTTGTCGAGAATCAGGATCGCGTCCATGCCATAGCGCGCCGATCGCCATTTGTTCTCCTGGGCGAACCACGGCGGAACGGTCGGCAGCTCGCGCCCAGCATCCAGCTCGCTGGAGAAGTACTCGACCAGACAGTGCGTGAGGGCCGAGATGCTCATCAGCTCCGACATCGTCGGTATGCCATCGCAGATGCGAACCTCGAGCGTGCCGAACTTGGGTGACGGGCGAAGGTCCCAGCGGATCTCGTCGAAAACATCGATGACGCCGGTCTTCATCATGTCGCCGACGTACCCCTCGAGCTGCGACCAATCCTCGAACTGGAACGGCAAACCGGCGGTGGGCAGCTGCTGGAACATCAGGGCTCGGTTGGACGCGTAGCCCGTCGCCTTGCCGCCCCAGAACGGCGAGGATGCGCTGAGCGCCTGGAGGTGTCCGTAGTACGTGAGCATCGCCCGGCTGATCGGGAGCACCTTGTCCCGATCCTCGATGCCGACGTGCACGTGGACGCCGTAGATCAGCATCTGCCGCCCCCACCACTGCGTACGGTCGATCAGCGTCGCGTAACGCTCCTTGTCGGTCACCTTCTGGTGGTCCCAGGCCGCGAACGGGTGCGTACCGGCGCACATCAACTCGACCCGCAGCGGATCCGTGATGATCCGGATCTCGTCGATCGCCCGCTGGAGATCAGCACCCGCCTCAGCGACGGTGTGACAGACCCCGGACACGATCTCGACAGTGTTGAGCAGCAGCTCCTGGCGGATGTGCGGGTGCTCGCCACCACCCGGGGGCGCCACCGCATCGAGCACGGTCTGCGCCACCTGGCGCAGGTCGCCCGAATCGGTGTCGACGAGGGCAAGCTCCCACTCGATCCCGATCGTCGACCGCTCGGATTCCGCGAACGGGATTCTCATTCGCTTCTTCGCTCGACAATCGGCCAGGGTCCCGAGACGGCTGAACGACTGTGCTTGTCGATGCCCTCGCTCCGCTCGGTCAGTTGCATGTCTACATCCTGCCCGAGATCGGGCAGATGCCCGACTCATCTCGTGAACCACCGCGTGAAAGCATGGCGACATGCCTGGAACTAACCTCACCCGCGAAGAAGCCAGCGAGCGCGCAGCGATCATCTCTACAGAGACCTACGATGTCGCGCTTGACCTCACCCTCGACTCCGAAACCCGCTTCGGATCGACCACGACGATCACGTTCGGGGCGACGCCTGGAGCGTCGACCTTCGTCGATCTGGTCGACGGCGAGATCACCTCGATCACGCTGAACGGCGCCGATGTCGACGTGTCGGCGTACGCCGACAGCCGCATCGCGCTGACCGGTCTTGCCGAGAAGAACGAGCTCCGAGTAGAGGCCACCTGCGCCTACTCCCGCTCCGGCGAAGGTCTGCATCGCTTCGTCGATCCAGTCGACGGCCGCATCTACCTCTACACGCAGTTCGAGGTGCCGGACGCCCGTCGCGTGTTCACGACCTTCGAGCAGCCCAACCTCAAGGCTACGTTCGAGTTCCACGTCACCGCTCCGTCCGGATGGGAAGTGGTCTCCAACTCCCCCACGCCCGAACCCGTGCCAGCCACCGAAGGCACCAGCACCTGGCACTTCGCGCCGACCAAGCGCATGTCGACCTACATCACCGCGCTCATCGCCGGCGAGTATTACGAGGTCACCGACACGTACAAGGGCGCATACGACGAGATCCCGCTCGGCGTGTTCTGCCGCCAGTCGCTCGTTGAACACCTCGACGCTGACGACATCCTCCTCATCACCAAGCAGGGCTTCGAGTTCTTCGAGGGCGCCTTCGAGATGGCCTACCCCTTCGGCAAGTACGACCAGCTGTTCGTTCCGGAGTACAACATGGGCGCGATGGAGAACGCCGGCGCCGTGACGTTCCGCGACGAGATGATCTTCCGCAGCCGCCAGACCGTCGCCGCGTACGAGCAGCGCGCCAACACGATCCTGCACGAGATGGCGCACATGTGGTTCGGCGACCTCGTGACGATGAACTGGTGGGACGACCTGTGGCTCAACGAGTCATTCGCGGAGTTCGCGGCGTCGCACTCGTCGGCCAACGCGACACGCTTCACCGACTCCTGGACCAGCTTCACCAACAGTCGCAAGAACTGGGCCTACCGCCAGGACCAGCTGCCGTCGACACACCCGATCGCGGCCGACAACTACGACCTGCACGCAGTCGAGGCCAACTTCGACGGCATCACGTACGCCAAGGGCGCCTCGGCGCTCAAGCAGCTCGTGGCCTGGGTCGGCGAGAAGGACTTCTTCGCCGGTCTGCGCGCCTACTTCACCAAGTACGCGTACGGAAACACCGAGCTATCGGACTTGCTCAGCGAGCTGGAGACCGCGTCCGGACGCGAGCTCGGCGACTGGTCGAAGGAGTGGCTGCAGGCCTCGGGCGTCAACACGCTCAAGGCGGTGTTCGAGACCAACGATGAAGGCATCTTCACGTCCTTCAACATCGAGCAGACAGCCATCGAGGCGTACCCCACGTTGCGCCGCCACCGCATCGCCATCGGCTTCTACAACCAGGTCGAGGGACGCCTCGTACGCACCGAGCGGATCGAGACCGACATCCGCGGCGCGTCGACTCCGATCGCCGAGCTGCTGGACCACGCACAGCCTGACCTGATCCTGATCAATGACGACGACCTGACGTACGCCAAGATCCGCCTCGACGATCGCTCGTTCGACACGTTGCTGGAGAGCATCGCGACGTTCGACGAGTCACTCCCCCGGGCCCTGTGCTGGGGATCAGCGTGGGACATGACCCGCGACGCCGAGCTGCCTGCGTCCGACTTCGTGGCGCTCGTGCTCGCCGGAGTCGGCTCCGAGACCGACCTCACGGCCGTTTCGTCGCTGCTCCGCCAGGGCCATACCGCGGTCAACATCTACACGGCAGACGACGCACGTACCGAACTCGCCGAGAAGTGGGAGTCCGGGCTTCGTGCGCTGGTCGACGAAGCCGAAGCAGGCAGCGATCATCAGCTCGCGCTGGTGCGCGCGTACGCCAATGCTGCTTCCGGTCCCTTCCGTCTCCGCGAGCTCCTCGACGGTGGACTCGAGGGACTCGCGGTCGACACGGACCTTCGTTGGACGCTGCTCACCGCCCTCGCCCGTCTTGGCGAGGCCAGCGAGGCCGAGATCGAAGCCGAGCTCGAACGCGACAAGACGATCTCCGGCCAGGAACACGCCGCTTCGGCTCGGGCGATCCAGCCGCGGGCCGAATCCAAGGCTGCTGCCTGGGACGCCGTGGTCAGTGGGGACGTGCCCAACGAGACACGTCGTTCGATCGCCTACTCGTTCCAGGTCTCCGGCCAGGGCGAGCTGCTCGAACCGTACGTCGACCGCTACCTCACGATGGCTGAGACCGTGCTCGAGGAGAAGGGCGTATGGATGGCGCAAGTTGCGCTGATCCCGCTCTTCCCGCTGGCCAATCCCTCGCAGGCGACGCTCGACAAGGTCGATGCGTGGCTCAGGGACACCGAAGCTGGCGCAGCGACAGTTCGCTACGTCTCAGAGGGTCGCGATGACCTCGCCCGTGCGCTCCGCGCGCAGAAGGTGAAGGCCTAGTCAGTCGTCCATGTCACCAGCGGCGGGCGGGCGCCAGCTGGTGATGAGGAGGAACGCAGCACCGAGCAGACCGGCGCCGGCAGTGATGAGACCCACGGCGATGCCGTGCAGCTCGATGCCGAGGGCATGATCCAGCGAGATGTCGCCGGCTCCGAGGACGGCCAATGCCGTGAGGGCGAACGCAACCGTGCCGACGTACTCATAGCCCTCGCCGGGGTTGAAGATGAAGAAGCCGTTCTTGCGGTGGACTGTCACGAATGCGACCGTCATGGTCGCGATGCCAGCGGCAGCGGCGAACGGGACAAACAGGCCCAGCAGCAAGAGGATGCCGCAGGCGACCTCCATGTAGGCACTCATTGCCGCGTGCACCTTGGCTGGGCGCAGGCCGATGCTCTCGAACCAGCTCGCGGTGCCGGCCAGACCGCCTGAACCCCAGCCGTGGTTGCGGCCGTGCATCAGCATGACCGTGCCCAGGGCGATGCGCAGGATCAGTGCCGCCAGATCCGCGCTCGTCACGATCAGTGGTCGCCGGGGAGCTCGAGCTCTGTGCCCGGTTCAGGCTTGAAGTTGTTGCGTGCGGTCAGCAGACCCAGCAGCGAGATGACGACGAACAGACCGACTGTGCCGCCACCGAAGAAGATCAGCGTGTCGAGGACGCTGCGGCCCTCGCCATCGGGCCAAGCGGCACTGTTGGGCTCATCGGCGAAGGCGGATGCGGCTCCGATCGCGACAAACGTCGCAGTGGCGAGCAGCAAACCGAAGACACGGGCAGGAGTCGTCATGACGCAATCGTAGCCACCCGTACGCTGGAGGAATGCTGCACCTCGACGTCAACTGGGACATCCCCAAGGACACCGCCCTCAACTGGTTCGTGGCCACCCCGGGGACGATCATCCTGATCATCGTTGTCGGACTGCTGTTCCGGTGGTTCGTCAACCGGTCGATCGACCGCCTGGTGTCTCGGGCCAGCAAGGGCAGCCTGCCGAGCGTCATCGCCAACACGAAGGCCGGCGACTTCCTGAACGATCTCCGGCCGGGCAACAACGAGCGCCGCAAGCAGCGAGCCGAGACCATGGGATCGCTGCTCAAGAGCATCTCGACCGGCCTGATCCTGGCGATCGTCATCGTGATGGTGCTCGCCCAGCTGAGCGTCAACATCGCACCGATCATCGCCAGCGCCGGCATCCTCGGCGTCGCTTTCGGCTTCGGCGCCCAAAACCTCGTCAAGGACTTTCTCAGCGGCATCTTCATGATCCTCGAGGACCAGTACGGCGTGGGCGACGTCGTGGACCTCGGCGAGGCAACCGGAGTCGTCGAGGCGGTCGGCCTGCGCGTCACGCGGCTGCGGGATGTCAACGGGACTGTTTGGTACGTACGCAACGGCGAGATCCTCCGGGTTGGCAACCAGAGCCAGAACTGGGCGCGCACCGTCCTGGACATCACGGTCGGCTACGAGGCAGACCTCGACCAGGTGCAAACGATCCTGCAAGAAGAAGCCACAGCCATGTTCGAAGATCCTCAGTTCCACGACGTCATCATCGAGGCCCCGGAGGTGTGGGGCGTCGAACGTTTCGACAAGGACGGAGCCGTCGTGCGCGTCGTGCTGAAGACGGCGCCGTTGGAGCAGTGGCAGGTGGCGCGTGCGATGCGCCAGCGGATCAAACACCGCTTCGATGCCGCCAACATCCGCATACCGACGTCATTCCAGACCTCGATGGGACCGGATGCCACATGAGCGAACAGACGTTTTACGAGGCCATTGGCGGCCACGACACGATCAAGCTGATCGTCGACACGTTCTACGACGGTGTCGAGACCGACGAGGTGCTGCGTCCGCTCTACCCGGAGGAGGACCTCGGACCCGCGAATGAGCGCTTCCGGATGTTCCTCGAGCAGTACTGGGGCGGGCCGACGACCTACTCAGACCAGCGCGGCCACCCGCGCCTGCGTATGCGCCACGCACCGTTCGAGGTCACGATCGAAGCGCGCGACCGCTGGCTCGTGCACTTCCGCGCCGGCCTCGACAAAGCAGCACTCGCACCCGAGTTGGACGAGCAGTTCTGGGCATACGTCCAGCACGCGGCGCAATTCATGGTCAACTCTGCTCGCTGACGCGGGACCAAGAACCAAAGCGAGTGCAGAGTTGGACCATGAATCAAAAGCCCAGCATGGTCAGCTCCGCGTTCTGAGCGAAGCGAAGCGGAGATGGTCAACTCCGC
>JAKFCR010000294.1:0-11915 GCA_036676545.1 Aeromicrobium sp.
ACCATCTTCATGCGCTTCTTGCCCTCTTTTTGCTTCTCGAGGAGCTTGCGCTTGCGGCTGATGTCGCCGCCGTAGCACTTGGCGAGCACGTCCTTGCGGATCGCGCGGATGTTCTCGCGGGCGATCACGCGCGCACCGATCGCGGCCTGGATCGGCACCTCGAACTGCTGGCGCGGGATGAGTTCCTTGAGCTTCGAGGCCAGAGAAACGCCGTAAGCGTACGAGTTGTCGCGGTGCACGATCGCGCTGAACGCATCGACGACCTCTCCTTGGAGCAAGACATCGACCTTCACGAGGTCGGACGCCTGCTCGCCGGTCGGTTCGTAGTCGAGCGACGCGTAACCCTTCGTACGGCTCTTGAGCGCGTCGAAGAAGTCGAACATGATCTCGCCCATGGGCAGCGTGTACTTGATCTCGACGCGGTCCTCGGAGAGGTAGTCCATGCCGATGAGCTGGCCACGACGTGCCTGGCAGAGCTCCATGATCGTGCCGATGTAGTCGGTGGGGCTGAGCACGGTGGCGCGTACGACCGGCTCGAAGACCTTGTCGATCTTGCCCTCGGGGTACTCCGATGGGTTGGTGACGACGATTTCCTTGCCGTCCTCCATCTCGACGCGGTAGACGACGTTGGGCGCGGTCGAGATGAGCTCGAGATTGAACTCGCGCTCGAGGCGCTCGCGCACTATCTCGAGGTGCAGAAGGCCGAGGAAGCCGATACGGAAACCGAAGCCGAGCGCTCCAGAGGACTCAGGCTCGTAGACCAGGGCTGCGTCGTTGAGCTGCAGCTTCTCCAGCGCGTCACGCAAGGTCGGGTAGTCGTCGCCGTCGAGCGGGTAGAGACCGGCGAAAACCATCGGCACAGGGCTCTTGTAGCCGCCGAGGGGTTCAGTCGCGCCGCGGATGTTTGATGTGACGGTGTCGCCGACGCGCGACTGGCGTACTTCCTTCACGCCCGTGATCAGGTAGCCGACCTCGCCGACGCCCAGATCGCTTGCCTTCACGGGCTCGGGCGAGATGACACCGACCTCGAGCATCTCGTGCACGGCACCGGTCGACATCATCTTGATCTTGTCGCGGTGCGAGAGCTTGCCGTCGAACACGCGGACGTACGTGACGACGCCGCGATAGGTGTCGTAGACCGAGTCGAAGATCAGCGCGCGCGGTGGGGCGTCCGGGTCGCCCTTGGGCGGCGGAATCTCGTCAACGATCAGGTTCAGCAGCTCTTCGACGCCCTGACCTGTCTTGGCCGAGACGCGCAGGACGTCGTCGGGGTTGCCGCCGATGATGCCGGCGATCTCAGCTGCGTACTTCTCGGGCTGCGCGCCAGGCAGGTCGATCTTGTTGAGCACGGGGATGATGTCGAGGTCCGCGTCGATCGCGAGGTAGAGGTTGGCAAGGGTCTGCGCCTCAATACCCTGTGCGGCGTCGACCAGCAGGATCGCGCCTTCACATGCCTCAAGGCTGCGGCTGACCTCGTACGTGAAGTCGACGTGGCCGGGGGTGTCGATCATGTTGAGGATGTAGACCTTGCCGGCGTCGTCACCGCTCGACTTGGTGAACGGCATGCGTACGGCCTGGCTCTTGATCGTGATGCCGCGCTCGCGCTCGATGTCCATCCGGTCGAGGTATTGCGCCTTCATGTCGCGGCCGTCGACGACGCCGGTGTGTTGCAACATCCGGTCGGCCAACGTCGACTTGCCGTGATCGATGTGCGCGATGATGCAGAAGTTGCGCAAGATCTGCGGGTCGGTGGCCCCGGGCTGGGGTACGGGGCTGGAACTCATGATGACTCCATTGTCCCATCCACTGGGGCGTGGTCATGCCACCCGTCGGTCTCACAGTCGTCTGACAGGTTCAGCACACGGTTCCCTCATGTGCCGGGCTGAGCATCATCGCCATGCCCATGATTTTCAGGCGCCGGATCAGTGCGCTCAACCTGACCCTTGCCGCAGTGCTTGTGGCCCTCGCAGGCACCGGCTCTTACCTCCTCTGGGGAGGCGGTGGAACTCCTGCCGACGCTGCGACGACCACTGCCGAGGTGGTGACAGCGGACGTCACCTCCACCGTGACGGCTTCCGGTACGACGGCCGCCAAGACAGTGCGGGACGCCTCATTCGCCGGAGAAGGGACCGTCACCTCGATCAAGGTCGGGGTGGGCGACAAGGTCAAGAAGGGCGACGTGCTGGCGCAGGCCTCGAGCGCGACTGCTGGCACGAAGGTCGCGTCGGCTCAAGCGTCATACAGCGCAGCCCAGGCGAACTACGCCGCGGTCGTGAAGAACACGAAGAAGGCCAAGGCCACCGAAAGAAACCAGCAGCGTTCGTCGGCATACGCTCAGGTCGAGCAGGCACGTCTTGCGCTGGTCGAGGCGCAGGACGCGTACAACGGCCTGACTCTCGTGGCACCGATCTCCGGCACCGTCACGGCCGTGAACGGCACGAAAGGTGAGAGCACGACGCCGGCCAGCGGCTCGGACTCGGAGTCATCCGGCTTCATCACGATTTCAAACCTGTCGAAGTTCGTGGTGACCGGATCGTTCTCCGAAGCGGACGTCGCCAAGATCAAGGTCGGGGACTCCGCGTCGATCACGTTCAACGCCGTGGCTGGCCAGACGTTCACCGGCAAGGTGAAGTCGATCGACCTCAGCGCGACCGACAACGACGGCGTCACGAGCTATGGCGTGGAGATCTCGATCAACAAGCCTCCAGCCAACCTTCGTGATGGTGCGACGGCCACCATCACGATCACCACGGCCAGCGCGAAGGATGTGCTCGCCGTGCCGGCGTCAGCCGTAACGACGACCAACGGCACCTCAACGGTCAAGCTGGTCAAGAACGGCAAGAGCACCACTGCGACCGTGGAGATCGGCGTCGAAGGCGACACGTACACCGAGATCAAGAGCGGACTGAAGCTCGGCGACACGATCGAGCTTGGTGCAGTGAGCAGCTCAGGCGGCAATGGCCAGTTCCCAGGTGGGGACTTCCCCGGTGGCGGCTTCAGTGGCGGCGGACCCGTCGTACGCATGGAGGGGCCCGGCGTGAGCAGCGGCGGTGCGAGATGAGCGCCGTCATCGACCTCAAGCAGGTCTCGAAGGTCTACGGCTCCGGAGACGCTTCGGTCACTGCGCTCGATGGCGTGGACCTGACGATCGGCCACGGCGAGTACGTCGCGATCATGGGTGCATCCGGCTCGGGCAAGTCGACGCTGATGAACATCGTCGGGTGTCTCGATCTCGCCACGACGGGCAGCTACACGCTGGACGGCCACGACGTCTCGGACCTGGACGAGGACACCCTCGCGCTGGTGCGCAACCGGATGATCGGATTCGTCTTCCAGTCGTTCCACCTCATTTCACGCATGACGGCGCGGGCGAACGTCGAGCTTCCCCTCGTTTACGGCGGCAAGTCACCCGCTGAGCGGCGGGCGATCGGACAGGAAATGCTCAACCTCGTCGGCTTGGGCGACCGCGCCGAGCATCGCCCCAATGCGCTCTCGGGCGGCCAGCAGCAACGAGTCGCCATCGCCCGCGCCCTGACGATGAGCCCGTCGCTGCTTCTCGCTGACGAGCCCACTGGCAACCTCGACAGCACGTCGAGTCAGGACGTCATGGGGCTTCTCGATGACCTCAACGGCCGGGGCCGCACGATCGTCCTCATCACGCACGAACCGGACGTCGCCGCGCACGCCTCCCGCGTCATCCGTGTGATGGATGGTCGTATCACCGAGGACGCGTACGCCCGATGATCGAGCGCCAGCGAGAGAACAATCAGGAGCTCTTCATGCCGTTGCCTCCCTATCTTTGCTTCGTCGAGGGGGCTGCGGCATGAACCTCCTAGACACCTTCCGGGCTGCCTGGCAGGGCGTCACGGCCAACCTGATGCGTTCGGTCCTCACGACTCTCGGCATCCTGATCGGCGTCGCTGCCGTGATTGTGCTGGTCGCTGTCGGGAACGGTTCTGCCAAGGCCGTGGCTGGCCAGATCGCGTCGCTCGGCACGAACACGCTGACCGTCACGGCAGGTCGCGGCGGCTCGTCCTCGTTCGCACTCACCACGGATCTTGCGAGGCAGCTGACCGACGAGAACCTGGCACCCGACGTCGCGAGCGTGTCCCCCACGATCAGTACGTCCTCCACCGCGGCGGCTGACCAGAAGAGCACCACGATCCAACAAGTGATCGGCACCTACCCGAGCTACTTCAAGGCTTCCAACTCCCCCGTGTCGGCCGGCACGTACTTCACCAACCAGGACGTGCTCGACAACGCCAAGGTGGTCGTCCTCGGCTCAGCGATCGCGGAGGACCTGTTCGGCACCGCGAACGCTGCGGTCGGCGAGACCGTGATGATCGGCGCGACAAACTTCTCCGTCGTCGGGATTCTCAAGGACCAGGGCACGACAGGTCCTGGCAACTCCGGCAGCACCGCAGTGGCACCACTCACCACGGTTCAGGCGTCGATCGCTGGCTACGGAGCCCTGTCGTCGATCATCGTCGAGGCTCGGACGGCGGACACTGTCGACGCAGCACAGGCGCAGATCGAGACGATCCTCAACAACGCCGGCCACGTGACCGACACGGCGAACCTCCCGTACAACGTCCAGAACGCGTCAGCGCTGCTGGAGACCCAGGAGGAGTCCGGTCGGACCTTCACGATCCTTCTCGGCGTCGTTGCCGGCATCAGCCTCCTCGTGGGAGGTCTGGGGATCACCAACATCATGCTCGTCACCGTCACGGAGCGAACCCGCGAGATCGGCGTACGCAAGGCGCTCGGCGCACCACGGCGCTCGATCCTGGGTCAGTTCCTCGTCGAGTCGAGCCTGTTGAGCCTCGCCGGAGGCGTACTCGGTGTGATCACCGGTCTCGTCGTCAGCCAGATCAAGATCATCGACATCCAACCCGTCGTCGTACCGGCCTCTGTGGCTGGCGCACTTGTCGTCTGCCTGCTGATCGGCGTGTTCTTCGGCAGCTTCCCGGCCAACCGGGCTGCCGGACTTCGTCCAGTCGAAGCACTTCGCCATGAATGACCTCACAAACACCCAACGAAGGAAATGAAATGACAGATTCGCCCACGCCCGACCCGACTCTTGAGGCTGCGCTCGAGAACGCCCGGCCGTCCACTTCGTCCTCCGGTGGTCCGGCCCGGGCAACCCTGCTCCTCGGCGGCGCAATTCTCACCGCTGCCGGATTCCTGGGCGGCTACCTCGTCAACGGTGGCGACGACTCGAACGATGCAGCGGGGATGGGTCCCCGCATGAGTGGACCCGGCGGCACCGAGCTCCAGGGCGGTCCGATCGGTGGGCCAGGCGGCGACATCACGTTCGGCACAGTCGTGTCCGTCGATGGAACGACCGTTACGGTCAAGACGCAGGACGGCGCGACCGTGAAGGTCGAGACAAGCTCCGACACTGACATCACCGTCTCGAGCGAGGGCACGGTCGACGACCTTGCCAAGGGTGACTCTGTCGTCGTCAATGGCTCGACAGACGATGGAACAGTCGAGGCAGAGTCCATCAGTGAAGGCTCGATGGGATTCACCCGTGGCGGTCCAGGAGCACAGACTGACCGACAGTGACTTTGGTGATTTGACGAGTCATCTTGCGAGGTTTCGACCTTCCTGGCGCCTTCGGCGCGATTCGCTCAACCCGCTTCGGCGTTCGGCCGCGAGCGGCCTCAGCCTCAGCGATTTGGGCGCTCCGTACCTGCGCTGATAGAGTTGGTGGTCGCGTGCTTCGGCACGTCACCACTTACTTCGCATCACCATCCTTCAAGAGAAACAGGTTTGCCCCGTGGCGAATATCAAGTCGCAGATCAAGCGCAACCGGCAGAACGAGCTGGCTCGCGAGCGCAACAAGTCCGTGCGCTCCGCTCTCAAGACCTCGATCCGTCGTTTCACCGAGGCTGTCGAGGCTGGCAACAAGGACGAGGCCAAGAAGCTCGCTGGTGAAGCCACCAAGAAGCTCGACAAGGCAGCTTCCAAGAAGGTCATCCACAAGAACCAGGCAGCCAACCGCAAGTCGGCCATTGCCAAGAAGGCCGCGTCGCTCTGACGTTCGGCCGGTGAATCAAGCGCCCTTCGGGGCGCTTTTTTCTTTTCTGCCCCACACCGAGAGCCGTCGTACGAGCCACTCGAGCGGGCCCTTGCCGACCGTGAGGCTCCACAAGGTCGCGAGAACGCACAGAACAACCACCTGCAGTATCCAGTCGCCGTAGTCGTGCGGCTGGATCCCATCCGGGTGATCGTCGTAGAAGCCGACACGGATGCGCCATGACCAGAGCACGTGCGCGGTGTAGAGCGTCAACGTCATGGCTCCAGCCGCACGAACGGGCGTCAGAGCCAGCCGCGCCCATGGCACCTTGACCAGCAGAGCGCACAAGCCCACGACCAGGATCGCCGAGCCCATCGCACTGAGCACCCCGAGTGGTCGAGACGTGTGTTGGCCGACGAGCAGCAACTCATCCCATGTTGGCCGCTTGTACGGATAGGACGGACCCGCGAAGAGGCCCCGCCAGCTGCCATCCATGAGGTGGTCGAATCTTCCGGCCCTGATCGCCAACATCCCGGCGGCCAAAGTCGAGACGACGAGGGCAACGCCTGCGGCGAGCAGCCTCCACGCCGTGGCGGTGTTGCGGAGGTCGAGACGGCCAATCGCCATGCCAATCAGGACGTACGCAATCCAGACACCGACCGGATAGACGCCCCACACGAATATCTCCATGAACAGCTCGCCGGGGTGATGCAGGTCCTTCCACTCGGTCTGCCCGGTGCTCACCAGTGGGTGCTCGCGTTGGGCCCAGAGCAGGACGATCGGCGCGACAACCGCCCATAGCGTTCCGAGCGCGAACAACGACGAGGTGGGGAGGCGCCGGAACGGCAGCACGATCACGATCATCACGCCGTAGTAGGCGAGGATGATGAACATCGGCACCTGGTCCAGGGACCCCAGTGCGAGGCCTGCTGCAATCAGGATGACTCCCCTGATCCAAGTGGCTCGCAGCGATCCGGCGCCGCGAGAATCTCGCTGGTGCACGATCGTCAGCGCCACACCGGCGAGCATCGCGAACAGTGGTGCTGCCCGGCCTCCGGCGAGCATGTCGCCAACCGGTGGGTTCTCCCCGGTCCAGCGTGGCCCGATATGGGTGAACATCATCCCGATCAGGGCGAGCCCACGCGCGAGGTCGACCGCCTCGATACGGCTCCCCGGGCGTGCCATCAGCGTCGCCGCTGGGCTGCGACCTTGAGCACCATCCGCTCAATTGCGTATGCCGGGTCGGCCGCGCCACCCTTGACGTCGAGATCGGCCTGCGCCACAGCGTCGAGTGCCTTGGCCAGCCCATCGGGCTCCCAGGAACGAAGCTGTTGTCGCATGGCGCGGATCTTGAACGGAGGTGCGCCGACCTGTGCGGCGAGGTCGTTGTCCCGCATGCCGGAGGGAGCCGACGACAGCTTGGCGAGCGAGCGGAGGCCACTGGCGAAGGCGCTCGTGATGAGCACCGGCGCAACTTTGGCTGCCTCGGCCCAGCGAGCCTGCTCGAGCGCGACGTTGATGCGCCCGTCAATCGCAGCGTCCGCGATCTCGTAGCCGCGTACGTCGGCTCGCCCGCCGAAATAGCGCCGCACAATGCTTGCGCTGATCTCGGTGCCACGTTCGACGGTCGAGACGAGCTGGTCCGCAGCACCGGCCAGAGCCCGCAGGTCCTGCCCGACTGACGCGACCAGCAGGGTGGCGGCTTCCTGGTCGATGCGAACGCCGAGATCACGGAACTCGGTGTGCACCCACTGCGCGTAGTCGCGTTCGTACTTGGGCGCTTCGAGCTTGACCTCGCTGACGGCAGGCAGCTTGCGGAGCTTGTCGAGCAGCCCTTTGCCCTTGGCTCCCCCACCGTGCACCAGCACGAGCGCAATCTCGGGGGACGGACCCTCGCAGTACGCGAGCAGCTCGGCTTGCGCGGCATCGCCCGTGTCCTGCAGGTCAGTGATGACCAGTGCGGTGTTGTCGCTGAACAGCGAAGCGCTGGTCAGTCCAGCGAGCTCGCCGGCTTGGAGCCCGCTCGCACTTGCTTCGGACACCTCACAGTCCGCGTGTTCGGCGGTGACGGCGGAAATCGCGCGTGCTCGCGTGCGCTCAGCCAAGAACTCGGCATTGCCGGTGATGAGGAGGATCTTGCCGAATGCCGAGGCCACGGGGACAGACTATTGGGTCGTGACCACAAGAAGGCGACCGTCACGCAGGACCACGGCGATGTCGCCATCCGTATCTGTGCGCCACCACTGAGCACCGCGCGCCCGCAGCATCGCGAGCGCCGTGGCGGCAGGGTGTCCGTAGTCATTGTCGTCTCCGGCGCTGACCGTCACGATTGCGGCGCCAACCGCGTCGAGGAACGCCTCTGATTGCTTGGCACTCCCGTGGTGCGGCATCTTCATCACCTCAGCGGACAACTCCGGGTGCTGCAACAGGAGCCGCGCCTGAGCTTCTGGCTCGATGTCACCGGTCAGCAGAATTCGTACGCCGCGAATGCGTACGGCGAGAACGACACTTGCGTTGTTGGCACTCGATCCATCTGTCACCGGCAGCGGTTCTGACTTCGGCGGCCACAGAACCTCTGCTGAAATCGCCCCGACCGCGAACGTCTCGCCACGCACGGCAACGTGGGGCGACGCGCCCGGTCCTCCAGTCGGGCCGACAGCAACCTGATCGACCTTTCGACCGCGTACGACTCCTCGCCAACCGTCAATGTGGTCGGCGTGACCGTGGGTGAAGACCATGAGCCGGATTCTGCGAACGTCGAGTCGATCGAGACATCGGTCGATGGTTGCAGAGTCCGGGCCTGCATCTACGACGACAGCGGAGCCGTCTCCGGCGTTGAGCACGGTTGCATCACCCTGACCGACGTCACACGTGACCATCACCCACCCCGCCGGCGGCCAGCCGGGATGCGGGGGTCGCCAGATCGCGATCAGCAGACCGAGCGCGATTCCACCAAACAGCACCGGGCGAGCTGAGATCCGTACGATCGCCCACGCAGCAACCGGAACGATGACGATCAGCAGCTGCCAGGGTGCACGCCACGTCAGGGACGCAGCCTCGAGCGACGCCGCCCGATGGCCGACCTCCAGGATCCAGCTCGCCGTCGCTGCGGCGACGAAACCGAAGACCTGGCCGATCGGCGCCGAGAGCACCGCCAGCAGTCCGCCGAGAAGTCCTGCCACGGTTGCCGGCGCGACGGCCGGCGCGGCCAGCAGGTTGGCGACGACCGCAACAAGCGACACCTGACCCGAGATCGCGGCAATGGCAGGAGTGCAGGCGAGCTGTGCTGCCAGGGGTACCGCGATCGCCAGCGCACACCATCGCGGCATCCATCTCAGCAGTGGGCGAACCATCACGGGCGCGAGGAGCAGGATCCCGGCCGTGGCGCACACCGACAGGACAAAGCCCGCCGAGCGGGACAACCACGGGTCGAGGAACAGCAGAGCGATGACGGCCCAGGCGAGAGCGCGGACACCACCGCGTTGTCCGTAGCCGAGGGCAGCAACACCAACGGCACCCATCGCGGCGGCCCGGACAACGCTTGGGTCGGGGCGAGCCAGGATTACGAACCCGATGATCGACACTGCTCCGAGCACCCACAGCCCACGACGACGCACACCAGTCGCGCGCCCGACCACCAACACGACCGCGAGCACGATCGTGAGATTCGTGCCTGAGACGGCCATCAGATGCGTGAGTCCTGCGCGCCGGAAGTCCTCCTCGACCTCGTCGCTGACCCGACTGTCATCACCGTCGACCAGGGCGGGCACCAGAGCTCGTGGCTCATCGCCGGTGTGCTCGACCGACGTACGCACGCCCTCGCGCACCGTCTCGGACACCTCCCACCACCAGGTCGCCTGATCGGTGGGACCTCGTCGTACGACATCGATCACCGCCGCCTCGTCGGTTGCATCCGAGGGAGCCAGTCGACCCACCACGGTCAGCCCTCGACCCACGACGAGGTCATCAGCAGGTCCGTCGAGAAACGCAGTGGCGCGATCACGCGTACGTACGTCAACGTCGCGTGAGACAACTCGACGTACGAGGAGTTCCACGACGATCGACTCGTGGCCGTGCTGCCGTAAGGCCCTCGCATCGCGTCGCACCTCCACGTCAAGCGTCGCGATCCGATGCTCCGCAGCCAGTCGGGTCACGGGTGAGTGCTCGATCGCGTTGAGACGCCACGCGCACGACACGGCGACGGCGGCCACCCCGATAGCGGCCACGGCGAGATGTGGTCGGCCCGCCGCGAGACCAGCGAGCAGCACGGCCGCAACGGCTACGACAACCGCCACCCGGGCACCTGAGACAACGAGCGTTGCCGCGGCTGCCCAGCCCAGGAGCGCAGGCACCGCCATGCGCAGGTCGTGCATCAGACAACGACGAGATCGCGCAGCTCTGCCAGCGTGGCGTCGCCAATGCCTTTGACCTCCAGAAGGTCCTCAACCGAGCTGAACCGACCGTTCTCGGTGCGCCAGCTCAGGATCGACTGCGCGGTGACCGGTCCGACCCCGGGCAACGTGTCGAGCTGCTCAACCGTTGCCGTGTTGAGATTGATCTTGGCTGTCGCTGAGCCGCCAGCGCCCGCAGCTGCGCCAGGCACCTGCACCGGCTCAAGACCCACCAGGAGCTGTTCGCCGTCCGTGAGCACTCGTGCCATGTTGAGCGCGGTCGTGTCGGCCCTGCCCTTGAGTCCACCCGCGGCCTCGATCGCCTCGAAGACGCGTGAGCCTTTGGGCACTGTGACGATGCCGGGCTTGCGCACTTTGCCCACGACGTCGATCACCAAGTCGTCTGTCGGCGCCCCCGCTGATGGCGCGTGCGTCGTTGCGAAGGCCAACGGTGCGTCGGGTTGACTCGTCTCCGGGCGCGCGGACAAAAGCCACCAGACGAGCAGCACTGACGCAGCGGTGGCTACGGTGGCGAGGACCTTCACGTGCGGCACCTCGAGACGCCGCCTTGGGCGCTCGATCGACGGCTCATCGTCGGGGGGCGGCAGCTCCGCATCGAAGGACGCGGCGAGCTGGGCAAGTCGGCGGCGGGCAATGTCCGCCCGCGTCTCTTCTCGATCGACCCTCACACGGTGACGCTAGGCAGCAGCAGCCATGCAAAACGCGGACGGGTCATCCGGCTGTGGACGCGTACGACCTCTGGCTCGCGTCGTGGAAAACGTTCAGCAGCGCGGGGTGACGGTCACCGAGATCATGCCGGGACCGACGTGGGCACCGATCGATGCGCCAACCTCGTCCACCGCGATCGAATCGATCCCCAACGCGACCGCCAGGCGGCCTGCCACAGCATCGGCGGTAGTTGGGTTGGCAAGGTGCTGGACGCCGATCTGGAAGCCCTTGTCACACGACTGAGCGCTTTCGACGGCGAGAGCCTCGACCCGTGCGAGTGCTTTGGAAGCCGTACGTACTCGTTCAAGCGGAACGACGACGCCGTCCGTGATCGTCAGGATCGGCTTCACAGCGAGCGCCGAACCGATCAGCGCCGCGGCTGGACCCACGCGGCCGCCACGCTTGAGGTACTCGAGCGTGTCGACGTAGAGCAGGATCGTCGACGACTCCCCCGCGCCCCGAGCCGCTGCGGCGATCTCGGCCGCGTCCTTGCCTGCGTCGCGCGCCTCGGCGGCTCGTCCGGCGGCGAAGCCTGTGGCAATGCCGACCTGCGCCGAGTCGACGACCGTGACAGGTACGGGCGAGTCCTTGGCGGCGAGCAGCGCCGAGTCGTACGTCCCCGACATCTTCGAGCTCAGATGGATCGAGACGATCGCCTCAGCTCCCTCGTCGGCGAGATCGCTGTAGACCCGGAGGAAGTCATCAGGCGTCGGCCGAGATGTGCTCACGGGCACGAACGATGCCAGCGCGTCGGCGATCATGTCGGCCGTGAC
>JAKFCR010000295.1:0-3886 GCA_036676545.1 Aeromicrobium sp.
CGCCAACACCGTCAAGAGCAAGGCCGGAACCTACTGGCGCTACTCCAAGCTGGGGCTGCTCGGCGGCCAGGATCGCGAAGCTTCCGTGGTGGTCGGCAGTCGGCTGCGGGCTCCCGGCACGGGGGACACGTACGCGTTGTTCTACCTGTTCTCCATGGCCGACCAGCAATCGACGCTCGACCTCGTACGCCGCGCCCTTCTGCTTGGCGGCTTGGCGATGGTGCTGATGGTGGGTGGCGTGGCCTGGCTCGTCTCGAGGCAGGTGCTCGACCCGATACGGATGGCGCGACGCATCGCCGAGCGTTACGCCAGCGGCAATCTCGAGCAGCGCATGCACGTGAGTGGTGAGGACGACATTGCCCGTCTGAGCACGTCGTTCAACCAGATGGCCGCCAGTCTGCAGAGCCAGATTCGGCGACTCGAGAACCTCTCGCGTCTCCAACAGCGGTTCGTGTCCGACGTGTCGCACGAGCTCCGCACCCCGCTGACGACCGTGCAGATGGCCAGTGAGGTCTTGTACGACTCGCGCAAACGCTTCGATCCCCAGACCGCTCGATCTGCTGAGCTGCTCAAGGGCGAGCTCGATCGGTTCGAGTCGTTGTTGTCGGACCTGCTCGACCTGAGCCGCTTCGACGCCGGCGCAGCCAAGCTCGCGCTCGACACGATCGACCTCACGCAGGTGGCCCGCGATGTGTCGAAGGATCCGTCGATCAAGCGCAAGGGTATGAAGGTCAAGGTGATTGGTGTCGACGAGCCAGCTGTGGTCGAGGCCGACATTCGACGCATCGATCGCATCGTCCGCAATCTGCTCACGAATGCTGCGAAGTACAGCGGTTCGGACCGCCTCGAGATCGAGATCGCCCAGAACGATGACTGTGTCTCGCTGGCCGTACGTGACTTCGGTGTCGGCCTGAGCGGTGACGAGACCAATCGGGTGTTCGACCGGTTCTGGCGGGCGGACCCCGCGCGTACCCAGGGCGGCACAGGCCTGGGTCTGCCGATCTCTCGCGAGGACGCGCAGCTGCACGGCGGATCGCTGGTGGCGTGGGGCGAACCGGGCGAGGGAAGCGAGTTCATCCTCACGATTCCGAAGCCCGATGGATCGGCGGCGACGCCAGCACTGACCTCGGTGTACGCATGAGCAGGCCTGTGCTGGTCGCCGTGCTCGGCGTACTTCTGGTGGGTGGCTGCGGCAGCATCCCGACTTCCGGGCCCGTCACGCGGGTTGCTGACGACAAAGGCTTTGGTGAGAGCACGGTGCGCTACGCCCCGGCACGTCCCGTGCCCGGAGCGTCCCCGCAGGAGATCGTGCTGGGCTACCTCGACGCGATGCTCGCGTTCCCGGTCTCGACCGGCACGGCTTCGGCATTCCTCACCCCGTCCGCGGCCAAGGGCTGGCGTCCGCTCGACGGTGTGCGTGTCTATTCGCGTCCGAAGGTCTCGGCTCCGGTTCCCGATCGTTCGTCGGACGACGCAGACCAAACGGGCGACCGGGTCGTCGTACGTATGTCGTCGTCACAGATCGCGCGACTGGATCAACAAGGCCGCTACACGCGTATGCGGGGCGACTCCGATCTCACGTATGCACTGCAGCAAGTTGACGGCGAGTGGCGCATCGCGACCCCGCAGTCCGGCTTGCTGGTCAGCAGCAAGTACTTCAACGACTACTTCCGGCCGTTCGACATCTTCCTGTTCGACAACCCCGGGCGTCGTCTGATCCCGGTGCCGGTCTACCTCGCGGTCGGCGATCAGCTGGCGACATCTCTGGTGGCCAGCCTGGCTCGAGGGCCGGCTGACGACGACCAGGTGACCCGCACGTATGTGCCCAAGCTCGAGTCGCTGCGCACGTCAGTGCCGATCTCCGGGGGCGTGGCCGATGTCGTGTTCGACGAGGAGCTCCGAACGGCGAACGAGTCGACGCAGGACCACTTGTCCGCGCAGATCGTATGGACCTTGCGCCAGGTGCCGGAGATCGAAGGCGTGCGACTGTCCGGCGGTGCGACAGTCCTCACGCGCAACGGGCTGCCAGTGCAGCCAATCGGCTCGTGGGGCGCATTCGGTCCGAGCACCTCCGGCACGCACGCCTACGGAATCAGCGACGACAAGGTCGTGCAGCTCGAAGAGGACCGGGTCGAGCCGTTGTCCGGTGAGTGGGGCAAAGACGCTCGGGGTGCTGTGCGGATCGCCGTGAGCGACTCGGGGGTGGCGGGCGTACTGGCGGGTCGTTCGGAGGTACGAGTCACCAACAGGGCCGGCTCTGCACCCCGTACGTACGGAGGAAGTCAGTTTGTGACTCCGCGCTGGGACCGTGACGGCGTGCTCTGGCTCGTCGATCGTGTCGGCGGGTCCACGCGGGTGCGTCTGGTGCGCGACGAAAGCATCACCGCCCTGCCTATCGGCTCGCTGTCCGGCCTGAACGTCTCGACGTTTTCGCTGTCGCCGGGCGGTTCGAGGTATGCCGTGACCGCCGATGGCAGGGTCTACGTCGGCATGATCCAGCGCAGCGACAAGAACGAGATCCTGCGTCTTACGGAGCCGCAACCTCTGGCGGTTGACGCTGCGACGCCGACCTCGGCTGTCTGGGAATCTGACACGCAATTGGCCTATCTCGCCGGAAGCAAGATCAGCCGACAGGTGCAGTACATCCGCATCGACAGCTCGGCGGGGGATGTCGGTGTCGACGGTGGGGCGCTGTTGCCCGATGTCGGGGCGGACGTCCTCGTGCTCGGCGCCGGAGATCCTCAGATTCGCTATGCGACCGACACGAAGAATCGTGTCTGGTTCCTGCCGCCCGAAGGGACCTGGCACGTGGTCAAGTCGGCAAAGGTCACAGGCTTGACCTACGGACGCTGAGCATCCACAGCACGCCAACGTACGTCGTGCCGATCGTCCCGGGCCGACGATGATCGACCGATGGGCAAGCTGGCGGTGTCGGCGGCCGACCTGATCCTGGGCGCTCGCTGCCCGGGATGCGAGTGTCCTGCGCTGGGACTGTGTCGCTCCTGTGGGGCCTCGATCAGGCCCGATCCGCGCGTGACGTGGCCCAGGCCGACGCCACCGGTGCTTCGCAGACCAGATGTCACCCCGGTTGCGGCAGGAGTCAACGCTGGCGTGTTGCGCGCTGCACTCATCGCGTGGAAGGAGCAGGGCAGGTTCGGACTTGCCGCGCCACTGGCTCATCTGCTGGCTGCCTCGGTCGTCGAGCTTTCGCCGGTCGGCGCTCCCATCGTTCTGGTGCCGGTCCCCACCTCCCGTCGGAGCAAGCGTGCGCGTGGTTCGGACCTCGTGGACGAGCTCGCTCGCGACAGCGCCCGACTCCTGAGCCGGATCGGTATGGATGTCAGGGTCGAGCAGGCGCTCACGTACGCGCGGGCGACGGCAGACCAGTCCGGCCTCGACTCGTCAGCCCGCGCCGCCAACTTGCGTGGCGCGTTTCGCCTGCGTCGCGGAGCGCTACGGACAGCGGCGAAGGTGATCGTGATCGACGACATCCTCACCACCGGGGCGACGGTGGGCGAGGCCGTACGGGTGCTGACAGCGGCCGGTCGACGTCCGATCGGCGTTGCGGTCGTCGCTGCAACACCTCTCAAGTCTGAGGATCACCAAGGAGTTTCGACGTATCTATAGAGATTCTTGGGGCCATTGGGCACAGCCCGTCGCAATATGGCATTCAAGTCTGAGGATCACCAAGGAGTTTCTGGCTACCTATAGAGATTCTTGGTACGCAGGTCTACCGTCGCAATATGGCATGAGCCGAGCATCACTCGAGGCAAGGAGCTCCCATGGAAATTGTCGTCAACGGTCGCAACAGCGAGATCTCCGAACGATTCAGGGAGCACGTCGAGGAGAAACTCCTCCGTATCGACAAGTACGACACCCGCCAGAA
>JAKFCR010000296.1:0-1542 GCA_036676545.1 Aeromicrobium sp.
GTGGGGCCGATCCCCTGTAGCTCAATTGGCAGAGCAGCCGACTGTTAATCGGCAGGTTATTGGTTCGAGTCCAATCGGGGGAGCAAGACAGCAACGGCGCCGAAGATTCGGCGCCGTTTCGTCATTTCCGGACAGTGCGCCCGCTGCCCAATACCGTTGGCTCGTGAGCAGCGAAGACGAGCTGGACCTGAGCGTGCATCAGCCGATTCGCGCTGTGGAACTTCGAGTAGCCCACTACCAGTGGGATGCGTGGGTTGAATCTGCTGGGAGTGCCGCTCGCAAGGCAGATTTCCAGGCGATCTTCCTGGGTGTGCTTGCCGCCTTGTTTGCCGGCGCAGTCGGCTTCGAGATGCTCGACAGTGACGCGCAGTTTTCAGCGCTCGTGTACTCGCCGCTGCTCGGCCTAGGAGTTTGGTACGCGTTGCGATCCCGACTGGACAGTCGATACCTCAGCCGAGTCGTTGAAGACCTCAGAGCTGCAGTTGTCCCCAAGCTCGTCAACGAGATCACAGATGAAGACCTCACCAGATTGGCCAGACTTGGCGGCGTGGTGGTCCCCAATGAGTCGATTGTCATCGTTGCGCGGCGACGTGACTCAGAGGTCGCGCTGGTGGCTTCTGAGTACGACATGAGCAAAGCCGCGAACTGGCCCGCACTCATCTGGCTTGCAGGCATCGGCGGGGCCGATGGAGGCGGCGAGGGCTGAATTATTCGCCCCAGGTCATTGAGAAGACCTCGAATGGTGCTGCATGGGTGACGCCGAGGCGCGATCCGGTCGGTCGCGACATGCCTTCGAGGAACTCTGCGGGATCGAAATGCTCCCAGCCGAGGCCGTCGATGTACGCCTTGTGAGCCATCAGCGAAGCTACTCCACGATCGAACGTCTCGGTGGTGTCGACTCCGTGCTTGCTGTCGGGGGAGCCAGCTGCCCAGACCTGCTTCACGCCGCCCCACGGCTCCATGCCGTCAACCAGCTGCTCGGAGAAGATCCAGCGGTTGCCGGCGTCGCTAACGGCGTTGAGTGAGGCCTTGCCGACGGCGATGTGATCGGCCTGATTGGGCATCGATCCACCCCAGGTCTCGCGGAAGTTGTTGGTGATCACAATCTCCGGCTTGTGCTTGCGGATGACCTCTGCGATCGACCTTCGAAGCGGTACGCCGTACTCAATGATTCCGTCGGGCAGGCCGAGGAACTCGACCACATCGACACCCACGATCTTGGCCGACTCGATCTGCTCGCCGATACGTACCTCGCGTGCCTGATCAGGTGTCATGCCGTCGATCCCGGCCTCGCCGCTGGTCACCATGCAGTAGACGACGGTCTTGCCTTGGTCGGTCCAGCGGGCGACTGCGGCAGCCGCACCGAACTCGACATCATCAGGGTGGGCGACGACAACGAGAGCCGACTCCCAGCTCTCATCGACTGGTTCGAGGGGTGTGGGTTCCATGCGGTTAGGCTAAGCCCGCATCCCAAGGGGAGGTAGCTCAGCTGGTTAGAGCAGGGGACTCATAATCCCTGGGTCGCGGGTTCGAGCCCCGCCC
>JAKFCR010000297.1:0-2826 GCA_036676545.1 Aeromicrobium sp.
TTTCCTTCCACCACCAGTGCCGCGTCCCGCTAGGGGCGCGGCACTCGTGCGTCCAGCCAATAGGGTGATGACATGGTTCTCGCCGCCGCTGCCGATCTGTGCTCGTTCGTCGACCAGTCGCCTTCACCGTTCCACGTCTGCGCGACAGTGGCAGCCAGGCTCGATGCCCAGGGATATGTCGAGCTAAACGAGCGCGACACGTGGCCGACCGAGCAGGGGCGCTTCTACGTCGTGCGCGGCGGATCGCTGGTCGCCTGGTCGACCGAGTCCAGCACCAGCCCCATGGACCGTTTCCGGGTCATCGGCGGGCACACCGACAGCCCCAATCTCCGCCTCAAGCAGCACCATGACCTGACCAGTGACGGACTCGGCGTCGTGGCGCTAGAGCCGTACGGCGGTGCGTGGCTCAACTCGTGGCTCGATCGTGACCTCGGCATTGCCGGCCGACTTGCCCTGGATGACGGCACCTTCGCTCTCGTGCACATCAACGAGCCGATCCTGCGGGTTCCGCAGCTCGCGATCCACCTGTCGGCCGAACGCAAGGCGGTCGAGCTCGATCCGCAGCGGCACGTCAACGCGATCTGGGCGACGGCATCTGGCTCCTTCATGGACTGGGTGGCTGACGAGGCGGGTGTGGCAAGCGGTGACATCGCCGGATTCGAGCTGATGACCCACGACACCGCGCCGAGCCGTCTGACCGGAGCAGCCTCGGGCCTGGTGTCCGCGCCGCGACTCGACAACCAGGTCACCTGCTTCGCGGGCCTCCAGGCGCTGCTCAGCGCCGAAAAGGTGACCGGCGTACGCCCGGTGCTTGCGTTGTTCGACCACGAAGAGGTGGGCAGCACGTCGGAGCGGGGCGCGCAGTCCGATCTGCTTGCCACGGTTCTCGAACGGATCGTGCTCGCCGCAGGCGGCAGCAGGGAGGACTACCACCGGGCCATTGCGGCGTCAGTGTGCGCATCCGGCGACATGGCCCACGCAACACATCCCAGCTATGCCGACCGGCACGAGCCGCTGCACCGCATCACGGTGGGCGGGGGACCGGTGCTCAAGGTCAACGTCAACCTTCGGTACGCCACGGACGCTGCTGGCGCTGCCTCCTTCGTACGTGCCTGCGAGCAGGCAGACGTGCCGTTGCAGCGCTACGAGCACCGTGCCGACCTGCCCTGTGGATCGACGATCGGCCCGCTCAGCGCGGCTCGTACAGGCATGCTGACGGTCGACGTCGGCGCACCCCAGCTGGCGATGCACTCCGCGCGTGAGCTGATGGGTGCCGAGGATGTTGACCTCTACGCGCGGGCTCTCGCTGCTTTCCTTGCCCCGACTTCGCGCTGAGGGCCCTCGTCCCGTACGCTTGTAGGTGCGCTGACGGCCTGTACGGACCTCGGACAGAGCAGGCTCGTGCTCGTGCCCATGTCGGGCTCATCTCCTCGGCATCACACCACGATCCAAGGGCTTTCATGCGTGCCCAACAATTCCACCCATCCAACGGAGCAACTCCTATATGACAAGCAGCATCGCAACTCCATCTGCGGCACCGCAGGTTGCGGTCAACGACATCGGCTCTGAGGCAGACTTCCTCGCCGCCATCGACCTGACCATCAAATACTTCAATGACGGCGACATTGTCGACGGCATCATTGTCAAGGTCGACCGGGACGAAGTCCTTCTCGACATTGGCTACAAGACCGAGGGTGTCATCCCCTCCCGCGAACTTTCCATCAAGCACGACGTCGATCCCAATGACGTCGTCTCGGTTGGCGACAGCGTCGAAGCCCTTGTTCTCCAGAAGGAGGACAAGGAGGGTCGTCTCATCCTGTCCAAGAAGCGCGCACAGTACGAGCGCGCCTGGGGCGACATTGAGAAGATCAAGGCCGAAGACGGCGTGGTCGAAGGAACCGTCATCGAGGTCGTCAAGGGCGGCCTGATCATGGACATCGGTCTGCGCGGCTTCCTGCCTGCGTCGCTCGTCGAGATGCGCCGCGTGCGCGACCTCGACCCCTACATCGGTCAGAAGATCGAAGCCAAGATCATCGAGCTCGACAAGAACCGCAACAACGTGGTCCTGTCGCGCCGTGCCTGGCTCGAGCAGACCCAGTCGGCCGTACGCCAGAACTTCCTGACCGAGCTCACCAAGGGCCAGGTCCGCAAGGGCGTCATCTCCTCGATCGTCAACTTCGGTGCCTTCGTGGACCTTGGTGGCGTCGACGGACTCGTCCACGTCTCGGAACTGTCCTGGAAGCACATCGACCACCCGAACGAAGTCGTTCAGGTCGGCGATGAGGTCACCGTCGAGGTTCTCGACGTCGACATGGACCGCGAGCGTGTCTCGCTGTCGCTCAAGGCCACGCAGGAAGACCCGTGGCAGCACTTCGCCCGTACGCACCAGATCGGTCAGATCGTGCCCGGCAAGGTCACCAAGCTCGTTCCGTTCGGTGCGTTCGTTCGCGTCGAAGAGGGCATCGAGGGCCTGGTGCACATCTCCGAGCTCGCCGAGCGTCACGTCGAGATCCCCGAGCAGGTCGTCCAGATCGGCGACTCGGTCATGGTCAAGATCATCGACATCGACCTGGAACGTCGTCGCATCTCGCTGTCGCTCAAGCAGGCCAACGAGACCGAGGCTTCAGTCGGCGACGACTTCGACCCGACGCTCTACGGCATGACGTCGTCCTACGACGCCGATGGCAACTACATCTACCCCGACGGTTTCGATCCCGAGACCGGCGAATGGCAGGACGGCTTCGACGAAGCCCGCGCTGCCTGGGAGAAGCAGTACGCCGAGGCTCACGAGCGCTGGGAAGCGCACAAGAAGCAGATCGAAGAGGC
>JAKFCR010000298.1:0-7506 GCA_036676545.1 Aeromicrobium sp.
GCACGTCGTGCTCTGCATCAACAAGATGGACCTCGTTGACTTCTCGGAGGATCGGTTCAACGAGATCCGCGAAGAGTTCGCCGCGTTCGCGACGAAGCTCGAAGTCGCCGACCTGACGTTCATTCCGATGTCGGCGCTCTCCGGCGACAACGTCGTCACACACAGTGCCGCGATGCCTTGGTACGACGGACCGGCGCTGCTGCACCACCTCGAGGGTCTGCACGTCGCCTCCGACCGCAACCTCATCGACACGCGTATGCCGGTCCAGTACGTCATCCGTCCGCAGCAGGCCGACTTCCACGACTTCCGTGGCTACGCCGGCACGATTGCCGGTGGCGTCTTCCGACCCGGCGACGAAGTTGTCGCACTGCCGTCGGGCTTCTCGACGACGGTCACCAATGTCCTCGGCCCCGGCGGCACCAAGCTGGACGAGGCATTCACCGGTCAGGCAGTCACGATCGAGCTGGCCGACAACATCGACATCAGCCGCGGCGACATGCTGTGCCGTCCGAACAACCGACCGTCGACGTCGCAAGACGTCGACGCGATGATCGCCTGGATGGACACCGACCTGTCGCTGTCGCCCGACTCCACCTACACGATCCTGCACACAACGCGCGAGACCCGGGCCGTCGTCAAGAGCCTCGAGTACCGCCTCGACATCAACACGCTGCACCGCGACGAGAAGGCCAACGGCCTCGGCTTGAACGAGATCGGGCGCGTACGACTGCGTACGCAGAAGCCGCTGCACTTTGATCCCTATCGCCGCAACCGCGACACCGGCGGCTTCATCCTGATCGACGACGCCACCAACCGGACCGTCGCCGCCGGCATGATCCTGGGCGAGACCCAGAGCGAGCCCAACATCGTCTGGCACAGCGGCGCGGTCACCCGCGAGCACCGCAAGACAAAGGGCATGACGCTCTGGTTCACGGGCCTGTCCGGCTCGGGCAAGTCGAGCGTTGCGGTCGAGGTGGAGCGACGTCTCGTTGCATCCGGCCAGCCCGCATACATCCTCGACGGCGACAACCTGCGTCACGGACTCAACGCCGGTCTGGGCTTCAGCCCCGAGGATCGACAGGAGAACGTACGTCGCGTGGCAGAGGTCGCCAGGCTCATGGCCGATGCGGGCGTCGTTGCGATCGTGTCCCTCGTCAGCCCCTATCGCGAGCACCGCGACGCGGCACGCGCCGGCCACGAGGCCGACGGGCTGCCGTTCCTCGAGATCTTCATGGACACTCCGCTCGAGGAGTGCGAGGCACGCGACCCGAAGGGCCTGTATGCCAAGGCTCGCGCGGGCGAGATACCTGAGTTCACCGGCGTCAGCGCACCGTATGAGGCTCCGCAACGTCCTGACCTGCTGCTTCGCCCGAGCGACGGCGATGTCGACGCGCTGGCGACCGCGGTCATCGAGCGGATGCAGCAGTGACTGACTCCGAGTTGGCGGCGTCACTCGCCGAGCAGGCGGGTGAACTGCTGCTCGAGCTGCAGCGCACCTCGTCGCTGACCGGCAAGGAGCTCGGCAAGGCTGGCGACGCCCAGTCCAACGTGCTGCTGCTGGATCTCCTGGCGACTGAACGACCGAACGATGCTGTGCTCTCGGAGGAGTCGGCTGACTCAGCCGCGCGACTGTCGGCTGATCGGGTCTGGATCATCGACCCGGTCGACGGCACGCGGGAGTACGGGATGCGCGGTCGCAGCGACTGGGCCGTGCACGTTGCCCTGTGGGAGCGCGGTGCGACTGGATCGCAGATCACTGCCGCTGCCGTCGCTCAGCCAGCACTGTCGACGGTCTACTCGACGGGCGTGTCCAAGGCGACGACTGTGGAGCGCGAGACGCCGATCTTCCTGATGAGCGCCAGCCGTCCGCCGGCCTGGGGTGCCGCAGTGGTGGAGGCCTTCGGCGCGGACTCGCAGCCGATGGGCTCGGCCGGTGCCAAGGCGATGGCGGTGCTTCGCGGTGACGCGGACGCGTACCTGCATGACGGCGGTCAGTGGGAGTGGGACTCAGCGGCTCCGGTCGGTGTCGCTCTTGCCGCTGGTCTCCACGCTTCGCGGGTCGACGGATCGCCGCTGACCTACAACGCGGCGCACCCGTACTTGCCCGACCTGCTCATCTGTCGAGCCGATCTGGCCGACGAGCTGCTCGCCGCCATCGCTGCTGCCAGCTAGAGCATGCCGACGAACGGCAGGCTCAGCGTGCACGTGATCGGTCGCGGATGCGCCGGATCGAGAGCGTTGAGAACGTAGAGCGTCGCATTGCGGTCGGCCGCGATCTGGAAGTGCTCGGAGTAGTCGATCGCGCACTTGTCCTGCACGACGATGTTGGTCATGCCCGTTTCGCTACCGCTCGTGTAGGGCTGCACCAGCTCGTCATACTTCGTCATGATGTTGAGGTAGCGGATGCCCTTGGTGGCGACGCCACCCGTGCGGATGTCCTTGATGAAGGACGAGCCCGGGTCCATCTCACCGCACGCCACGCATAGGGGGATGTCGGTGGCACTGGATCCGAACGCCTGGGAAAACTGCGCGGGAACGATTTGCGTGCCGTGCCACAGCGGTGCCAGAGAGATGTAGTTGTACACCTTCGTCGCTCCGCCCAGGTACTTCACGTAGTACTGCGGCATCAGCGTGCCCTGTGAGTGTCCGATGAAGTCGACCTTGCTGGCCTTCGTGGACTTGAGCACTCGCTCGACGAACACCTTCAGCTCCTGCGCACTGGTGCGCATGCTGCCCATGCCTGCGAGCGCATTGACCGGATAGGGCGCAGCGAGGGCACCGTACGTCAGTGCGAAGACGCAGTATCCGTTGTTCTTGAGCAGCGGACCGTACGTCTGCCAATTGGTGCTGTGGTTGCCGAACGTGCCGTGCACGAGGACGACCGGGCGAGGATGAGCGGCTGACGGCTTGCAGGTCCAGTCATTCGTGCCGGGAGCGTTGGCATCCGGCATGCCTCCGAGGATGGCGGCAGGCAGGAAGTTGTAGGGCACCGGCAGTGGCGTGGTCGCGGCCGTTGCTGGGGTACCTGCCAGGACCAGCGCGATGAGTACCGCTGCCAGCGTGGTCAATCGGCGCATGAAGACTCCAATGAGAGCGCGTATTGCTCAGATCAACGATCAGCGGAGCTGAATGTGACGCTCTCGCGTCTAGCGGGGACCGGCACTTGACATTAGTAAGGCAACTTTCCATTATTAGACAGGGAACCTTACTATTACAAGACGTCGCGAGAAGGGGACACCTCATGACTGCATCCACGCATCTCGACCGGGGGACCAACGATCGAAGCACGGTCGGGCGAGTAAAGCTGCTCGCCATCGTGCTCGGCACGACTGCTGTCGCCGCCGCTGTCGGCGGCGTCTTCTGGCCCAAGGCCGAGGGTGGTGGTGATACATACTCGTACGCCGACATCGCGCCCGACCGCGATCTGTGGTGGGGCCTCCTGGGCGCACTCTCGGCGGTGGGCGTGATCAACGTTGCGCTGCTGGCGGTCGCCACCATGATCTTGGTGCGGGCTCGCGGCAGCATGTGGGCCACCGTCGGCGCGTGCCTGATGTGGGTCGGCATCTCCCTGCAGGCGACCGGCGTCGCCGGCTGGGCCTCGGCGTACTTCTACCCGACGGATCCGTCCTTGGACAAGAGCGTCGGCACCGCCGTCATCGAGGCGGCCAATAACGACCAAGGCCATTTGTTCGGGTTCCTGATCGCGGGCGCGGCTCTGGTGCTTCTCGGAACTGTCTTGCAGTGCGTCGGGCTGTTCCGATCCCACGCCGTGCCGGTGTGGGTGCCGATCGCCCTGCTGTTCGTGGTCGTGACCTTCATCATTCCGGCCGAAGGTGCCCTGGGGCTCATAACCAGCATCCCCATGGCCGCGGGTGCGATAGGTCTCGGGTACTTCGCCGTTCGTGACGTTACGGACGGCGCGGCTTCGACTTAGGCGAGGTAGCCGCTGGCGCGCTTGAGGGACGCAGCCGCTTCGGTGACGACCCGGTCGATCAGCTCTTCGCAGGTTGGCAGATCGTTGATCACGCCGACCACCTGTCCGGACGCCAGCACACCAGCCGTCGGGTCACCCTCGACGAGGCCAGCCTTGAGCATCATCGGAGTGTTGGCTGCGAGAGCGAGCTGGCCGAGCGTACGGCCCTGCTCCTTGCGCATCGAGCGCCCGTCGATTGCGAGCTGCTTCCACGACATGCCCGCCATCTTCTTGAACTCGAGCGTGCGCTTGGCGGTCGGAATGATGCGACGCAGGCCGGATCCGGCTTCGACCTGCTCGACGAGCTCGGTGCGGAGCATCCGGTGCGGCATACCGTCGACCTTCTTGGTGACGACCGTGTCATCGACGGTCGCTTCGAGGTAGCGCTGCTTGACGGCATTCGGCACACGGCTGTCGGCCGTGAGCAGGAAGCGCGTACCCATACCGACGCCGGCAGCGCCGTACGAGAGCGCAGCAGCCAGACCGCGACCGTCGAAGAACCCACCCGCAGCGATCACCGGGATGTCGACGGCGTCGAGCACCGTCGGAAGCAGGAGCGTCGTCGGCACGGAGCCGGTATGTCCGCCGCCCTCGCCGCCCTGGATCATCACAGCGTCGGCGCCCCACGAGGCAACCTTCACCGCGTGCTTGGGGAGGCCGACGCTGGGGATCACGACGATGTCGTGTTCCTTGAGCTTGGCGATCAGCTCGGGCTTGGGGGCGAGCGCGAACGAGGCGACCTTGACGCCGTACTCGATCAGCAGCTCGCAGCGCGCGGGTGCATCAGCAGCGTCGGCGCGGAGGTTCACGCCGAACGGCTTGTCGGTGCGTTCCTTGACCTCGATGATCGCCTGCTCGAGCTCCTTGATCGTCATCGTCGCGGAGGCGAGGATGCCGAGGCCGCCGGCGTTGGCGGTGCCGCTGACCAGGCTTGGCCCAGCTACCCAGCCCATACCGGTTTGCACGACCGGGTGACGTACGCCGGTCAGCTCGGTGAGCTGAGTCTTCAGCAGCTGGTCGATCATTTCGCTGCCTCGGCTGTCACGGGCGGGACCTCGCGGTCACGCAGTGTCTTGGGGTCGAGCACGTTGCGGATGATCATCAGCTCCGTCTCGGTGGGCTCCCGGGTGACCGGCACGTCCGCCGGTATGGAGAGCTCGAAGCCTGTTGCAGCTACGACGTCGTCGACGCTCACGCCGGGGTGCACGCTGAGCAGCTGCACCGTGTCGCCTTCGCCCTTGACGTCGAAGACGCCCAGGTTCGAGACGATCCGGTGGATGTCGTTGTACTTCGACGCTCCAGGGCCAACAGCCTTGGCGCGCGCCGGACCGACACCCGAGACGATGTCGACGTTCTCGACGAAGACGCGGGGGCCGTGCTTCGGCACCCAGTAGGACGTCCGGTTGTTGACGGTGTTGCCCGGTGCGCCACGCGAGCCGAGGAGCTGGCGCTTCGGCTGTGCGAAGTCGCCGATCGCGGAGATGTTCTGGTTGCCGTGCTTGTCGACCTGGGTGGCACCCATCATCACGTGGCGCTTGCCGTAGGCGACGACGTCAAACACTCGGCGGAACGGGATCCAGCCCTCGACGACGTCGGCCTTCGCGAACAGCGGAGGCGTACCGCCGAGGAACAGCGACTCTCCATCGGAGATGACCAGGTCGGGGTTGGAGGTGAGCTTGGCGAGCCGCACACCCAGCATCGGCAGCATGCCCATCGGGCTGGCGAAGATCTCGCCGTCGTCTGCGAAGGCATCGGCGATGGCGGCGGCGCAGACCTCAGCGCGAGTGAACTCTGTCATTTGGCTGCCTCCTCGGCGGCGAACGCAGCAACGGCTGCCTGGTAGGCGGCTTCGTCTCCAGTGAGGAAGCGCTGCTCGAACGCAGCCCAGTCCTCGTCGGACCCGCCGGCTGCGGCGGCGTACGCCTTCTGGAACTTCTCGTCACGCTCGTAGTCGGGCGTGCAGGTCGTGAAGTGAGCGCCGTTGGGCGTCTCGACGACGCCGTCGATCGCCATCCGGCTGATCAGGAGCCGCTGGACGGCCGTGTCGACCGTGAGTCCGGCGGTGTCGATGATCTGCTCGCAGCTGAGGAACGCCTTGTCGGCGGCCTGCACGAACAGGTCGTCGAAGTACGGATCGGGTCCCAGGTAGGTCGCGTTGCCGTGTGCATCAGCGCGGTTCATGTGTACGAGTGCGACGTCGAGCTTCAGCGCGGGGACCGCGGTGAGCTCCTCGAAGTCGCCATTCTCGTCGGCGTACGGGCTGGTGACGGTCTTGATCCAGGTGTTGTTGACCAGCACGTCGGAGCCGAGGCCGGCGCGCATCGGCAGGAACGGAAGCCGCTGGGCGGCGGCGTACAGGCCGGTCTGGAACATCCCCTCGTCGAGCTCGACGATTTCCGGGATGGTGGCGTTCTGGCGAGCACGCTGGAAGTTGGGCTCAAGGGGGATCGAGTCGAGCGAGACAAATGCGTAGATGACCTTGCGGATCTTGTCGGCACGAGCGAGCAGGCCCACATCGGCACCACCCCAGCTCACGATGGTCAGGTCCTTGAGGTCCGAGCGCAGGATCGCGCGGACCAGTGCCATCGGTTTGCGCCGGGGACCCCATCCGCCGATTCCGATCGTCATCCCGTCGGAAAGCTGACCGACGACCTCGTCGATCGTCATCTGCTTGTCGCGTGGCTTGCTCACTTGTTGCCCTTTGCCTTGTCGGTGCCCGCGAAGTCATCGCGGAGCTCGTCGGAAACGCCCATCAGGTTGAGCTCATACGTGAAGCCCTGCTCGAACCGGTAGCTGTGGTTGACGTCAACCGGTTCGATGCCGTTCAGCGCCTCCTTGGCTGCCCGGATGACCCGGCCGTCCTTGGCCGCAATCTCGGCGGCGACTGCGAGCGCCGCCTCGTCGAGCTCGTTGCGGGGGACCAGTCGGTAGATCGAGCCGAACTTGTGCAGCTCGGAGGCGGGAATGGTCGACGCGGTGAAGTAGAGCGCGCGCATCATCTGCTGGGGTACGAGGCGCGCCATGTGCGTCGCAGCGCCGAGTGCGCCCTGGTTGACCTCGGGAACGCCGAAGTATGCGTCGTCGCTGGCGACCACGATGTCGGCGTTGCCGACCAGGCCGACGCCGCCACCGACGCAGAAGCCGTTGACGGCAGCGATGACGGGAACGGCGCACTCATACACGGCCTTGAAGGCGGCGAAGCAACCCTTGTTGGCGCCGATCAGTGCGTCGAAGCCGGTGGTGTTCTGCATTTCCTTGATGTCGACGCCGGCATTGAAGCCCTTGCCCTCGGCGCGGAGGATGACGACCTTGACGGCGGGGTTGGCTGCCACGGCCTTGAGCGCCTCGGCCACGTCGAACCAGCCCTGCACGCTGAGGGCGTTGACCGGCGGCTGGGCCATCGTGACGAGGAGGATCCCGTCGTCGCGTAGCTCACTGGTGACTGCAGACATGGAGACCCTTTCGTACACAACCAAGCACTTGCTTGGTACTGTATCAGTATGTCTCTCACGATTGACCTGACCGGCCGGGTG